>JBJXGL010000271.1:0-16720 GCA_046160365.1 Aestuariivirga sp.
TGCGCGCGCTGCTAAAAGACCTGGCCGATCGCGGCAAGGAAATCACCACCGACTACGGCAACATCAACGACCAGACCATCGGCGCCATCCAGCGCCGCCTTGTGGTGATCGACGAGCAAGGCGGCGACAAATTCTTCGGCGAGCCTGCCCTCAACATCAAGGACTTCATGCGCACGACCCGTGATGGGCGCGGCTACATGAATGTGCTCGCCGCCGACAAGCTCATCAACTCGCCGCAGCTTTACGCCACGTTCCTGCTCTGGCTTCTCTCGGAACTTTTCGAGGAACTACCCGAAGTGGGCGACCCCGAGAAACCGAAGCTCGTATTCTTCTTCGACGAGGCCCATCTCCTGTTCGCAGACGCGCCGCCGGGGCTGCTTCAGAAGATCGAGCAGACGGTGAAGCTCATCCGCTCGAAGGGCGTTGGCGTGTTTTTCGTGACGCAGAACCCGCTCGATGTGCCCGAGTCGGTTCTGGCGCAGATGGGCAACCGCGTGCAGCATGCGCTTCGCGCCTATACGCCACGCGAGCAGAAGGCGGTGCAGACTGCGGCTTCGACTTTCCGGCCCAATCCGAAGTTCAAGACCGAAAAAGTCATCACCGAACTTGGCAAAGGCGAAGCGCTGGTCTCGGTGCTCGACGCCAAGGGCGTGCCCACAATGGTGGAGCGCACGCTGATCCGCCCGCCCTCGTCGCGGCTCGGCCCGATCACGCCGGAGGAGCGGCAAAAGCTGATCAAGGCTTCGCCGGTCTATGGCGAGTACGAAGAAGCGGTCGACCGCGAGTCGGCTTACGAGAAGCTGCAGAAGAAGGCGGCGGCGCGCGCCGAAGGGAAGGAACAGGAAGTTCAAGCCAAGACCGAAGCAAGGGCAGCGCGGGCACAGCCGCGCGAGCGTGAGTCGGCGACAGACCGCTTCGTCAAGAATGTCGCGGGGTCGGTTGGCCGGCAGCTGGGATCAAGCGTTGCGCGCTCCATCGGCAATGCGCTGGTGCGCGGCATCCTCGGTGGACTGACGCGACGCTGACCGGCATCCCGCAGGCATGATCCCCGATCAGAGACAGCTCGTCGAAACCGTGGCCAAGCGGATCATCGCCGCTTCCGAAGAGTTGACGGCGCTCGATTCCGCTATTGGCGACGCCGATCACGGCCTCAACATGAAGCGTGGCTTTGAGGCCATCATGGCCGATATCGAAAAGCTCTCGGCGTTGCCATTGCCCGACGCGCTCAAGGCCATCGGAATGACGCTGATCATGAAAGTCGGTGGGGCATCGGGCCCGCTCTATGGCACACTGTTCATGACGATGGCCAAGGAGATTGGCGCTGCACCCGGCACTGCCGATGCAGGACGCGCGCTTGAAGCCGCCGTGTTGGCGATGAAAGCGCGCGGCAAGTCCGATACCGGCTGCAAGACCATGTTGGATGTGCTGGCGCCGCTCGCGGCCCACCTTTCGCATGGACAGACCAGTTTCGCCAGCCTGCGCTCACTCGTCTCCGAACACGTGGAAGCGACGAAGCCGATGAAGGCGACGCGTGGCCGCGCCTCCTTCCTGGGCGAGCGCTCGATTGGCCACATCGATCCCGGCGCGCGTTCGAGCCAAATCATGATCGAGGCAATCTGCGACGTGTTTGAGGGCAAGGCATGAGCGGCAATGTCGGCATCGTCATCGTATCGCATTCGCCCGATGTGGCGAAGGGTGCGGCTGACATGGTGAGGCAAATGGTGGGCGCGAGCGTGCCACTCGCCTTCTGCGGCGGCAATCCTGATGGCGGGCTTGGCACCAGCGTCGAAGCGATCATGGCGGCAATCGAAACCGCGTGGTCGGAGTCAGGCGTTGCAATCCTCGCCGATCTCGGTGGCGCCGAGATGAACAGCGAAACCGCGATCTCGCTTTTCCCCGAAGAGCGCCAGACGAAAATTGTTGTGTGCAAGGCGCCGATTGTCGAAGGGGCCGTGATCGCCGCGGCGGAAGCCTCCGGCGGCGCGGCACTCGCTGAGGTGCAGAAAGCGGCCGAGGAGTTTTCAAAAGCATGAGCGAATGGGTTTCGGAAAGCGTCCTCATCACCCATGCCGTGGGGCTTCACGCGAGGCCGGCGGTCAAATTCACCAAGCTCGCCAAGAATTTCTCCGCCGCCATCGAAATCTCGGCCACCGCGGATGGACCCTGGATCGACGGCAAGAGCATCGTCAAGGTGATGGCGATGAAGGCGCGCGGCAACACCACGCTCCACATGCGCGCCAAGGGTGCCGATGCCGCGGATGCGCTGGCCTCGCTCAGCTCGCTTGTCACCCGCGACTTCGACGAGACGGAACATGCCGGTTGAACTGACCGGCAGGCCCGCGTCCGAAGGGATCTTCGCGGGGCCGCTGGTCAGGCTGAGTGTGACGAAGCGACTCGCGCGCGAAGCCGGTTCGCCCGAAGAAGAGAAGGAGGCTCTTGAAGCAGCAATCGCTCAGGCGGTTGTCGACCTTTCCGTTCTTCTCGAGTCGCGTTCCGAAGCCGCCTCGGAGCTGCTCACCTTTCAAATCGCCATGCTTGAGGATGATTCTTTGAAGGTGCCCGCACTTGAGGCCATCGCAGCAGGAACCGCCGCCGATCAGGCGTGGCGCGAGGCGCTGGAGAAGGAAGCGGCGGGATATGCCGCATCCGAAGACGAATACTTTCGCGCGCGCTCAGCCGATATCCAGGATATCGCGGCCCGCGTCTTGCGGGTTCTCTCGGGCGAAACGGCGGATGAGATGATCGGGGGTGCTGTGGTGCTTGCCGAGGATCTCGCGCCATCGGCGTTCATCGCCGCCGACTGGTCTGCGGGTGGCGCCATCGCCCTTGTCGCCGGAAGCCCCAGCAGCCATGTGGCGATGCTGGCGCGCGCCCAGGGAATTCCCATGGTGGTGGGACTGAGGGTGCCGCCTCCCGGAGACGCGCGTCACGCCATCGTGGATGGCGGCGCGGGCCAGGTGCTGTTCGACCCCGACAGCCGCACGAGCGCCAACTATGCGCGGCGAAGTGAAGAACACCGGCTGGCGAAAATGCGTGAAGCAACATTTCTTCCAATGCCCGCGATGCTGGCGAGTGGCGAGCGGATCGAGGTTCTGATCAATGTCGCGGGGCTCGATAATCTCGATCGCGTTGATCACCGGCACTGTGACGGCATCGGGCTGATGCGGTCCGAGTTCCTGTTTCACGCTGGCGCCAAACTGCCGGATGAAGAACAGCAGTACAACGCCTACCGGCGCTTCGTGCAATGGGCGAACGGCAAGCCGGTCGTAATTCGCACGCTCGATGCCGGCGGCGACAAGCCGATTGCGGGATTGACGCCGGAGGGCGAGAAGAACCCGTTTCTTGGCCTTCGCGGCGTGCGGTTGACGCTCTCGAGGCCCGATGTCTTTGCGGTGCAGCTTCGCGCGTTGGCCCGCGCCGCCAAACATGGAAATCTCCGCATCATGATCCCGATGGTAACGGTTGCATCCGAACTTGAAGAGACGCGCGCGCTTCTCGAACGCTGTGTTGCGGAGCTGGAGAGCCTGGGCGTTTCTTGTTCAAGACCGCCGCTCGGCATCATGGTGGAGGTGCCCGCGGTCGCAATCGCGCCCGAGCCCTTCTCGAATGCCGCGTTCTTCTCCATCGGCTCGAACGATCTCACGCAATATGTGACCGCAGCCTCGCGCGATGAGGCAAGTGTCGCTAGTCTGGGTGATGGCGGGCATCCAGCTGTTCTGAAACTCATTTCGGAAGTGGTGCGATTCGGACGTGAAACGAACATGCCGGTCAGCATCTGTGGCGACATGGCGGGCGACACACGGCATCTACCGATGCTGATCGACGCTGGCGTTCGCACGCTATCGGTTGCACCGTCGCGACTCGCTGCAGTCAAGTCGGCGCTCGCCAACATTTCGGTTCAGGGAGGATACAGATGAAAAAGCTCATCAACGATGTGGGAAATGTCTTGAGCGAAAGTCTCGATGGCTTCGCGGCGGCGCATGCCGACATCGTCGCGCTCGGCGAAGAGCGGAAGTTCGTCATGCGGAAGTCGCTGAAGCCCGGCAAGGTCGGGCTCATTTCCGGCGGCGGGTCGGGGCATGAACCTTTGCATGCGGGGTTTGTCGGCCAGGGCATGCTCGATGCCGCCTGCCCCGGCCAGGTCTTCACCTCGCCCACGCCAGACCAGATGATGGCGGCAGCGGAGGCGGTTGATGGTGGCGCCGGCCTTCTCTTCATCGTCAAGAACTACGAAGGCGATATCATGAATTTCGACATGGCACGCGAAATGGCGGGCCGCGAGATCGAAACCGTCATCACCGACGATGATGTGGCGGTCGAGAACTCGCTCTTCACCACCGGGCGTCGCGGCGTGGCCGGAACGCTGGTGGTCGAGAAGATCGTTGGCGCCGCCGCCGAACAGGGAACACCGCTCGCTGCGTTGAAGGCTCTGGGAGACAGAGTCAACAAGGCGACGCGCTCAATGGGTGTCGCGCTCACAAGCTGCACGGTTCCAGCCGCCGGAAAGCCCACGTTCGACATCGGCGCCGATGAAATGGAAATGGGTGTCGGCATTCACGGCGAACCGGGGCGGCGGCGGGTGAAGCTCAAGTCGGCTAACGACATCGCGGATGAAATGGTGGCGGCCATCGCTGGCGATCTGGGCGCGAAGGGCAATGTGATGCTGTTCGTCAACGGATTCGGCGGAACGCCGTTGATGGAGCTCTATCTGATGTACAACGCCGCGGCGGCACTTTGCGCCAAGCACGGGCTGAAGCCGGCACGGTCGCTCGTCGGCAACTATGTGACCTCGCTCGACATGGCGGGATGCTCCATCACAGTGACAGTGCTCGACGATGAGCTGGCGCGGCTGTGGGACGCGCCGGTCCATACAGCCGCACTCAGGTGGGGAGTGTAGACAGCGAGGCCACAGCACCTCAAGCGTATCCCGCCAAAGTGCATCGCTGGTGATCGTGCGCAGCCCGAAAGAACCTCGCTGCGTGCGAGATCAGTGCCCGCCGCTGCCTGCCGCTATCGCGGCGTCGCGAAGTTCCGCCGCATCGCCCTTGGCGCCGTTGAAGAAGGCGTTCAGGGCCACGGCTGCGATCGAAGCAAGCAGAATGCCCGACTCGATCAGCGGATGGAGCGCATGCGGCAGCCACATCTTGAAGTCGGGCGCAATCAGCGGGATCATGCCGAAGCCGAGCGACACCGCGACCACGAAGAGATTGTAGCGGCTGTTCTTGAAATCGACGGCCGACAGTATGCGGATACCCGTCGCCGCCACCATACCGAACATGACGAGTCCCGCGCCGCCAAGCACGAAAGTCGGCAGCGCCTCGACGAGGGCCGCCATTTTCGGAACGAGGCCAAGTGCAATGAGGATCAGGCCGCCCGCCACGCACACGAAACGGCTGCGGATGCCGGTGACGCCCACGAGACCCACGTTCTGCGAAAAGCTTGTATAGGGAAAGGTGTTGAAGATGCCGCCGATCAGCGTACCGAGGCCATCGGCGCGAAGACCCGCCGACAGCATCGGCTGGTTGATCTTTTTCGCCGTCATCTCGCTCAGCGCCAGGAACATGCCGGTCGACTCGATCATGACCACGATCATCACCAGTGACATGGTGACGATGAGGATGGGTTGGAAAATGGGCATGCCGAAACTGAAAGGCATCACCACATCGAGCCATTTTGCCTCAGCGACTTTTCCGAAACTCATCATGCCGAGGAGCGCTGCAATGATGCCGCCAACCACGATACCCAAAAGCACCGCGATGTTGGACAGAAAGCCCTTGGCGAAGCGGGCCACGCCAAGAATGGTGATCAGCACGAGCGCCGAGATCGCGATGTTGGAGAGCGGCGCGTATTTGGGGTTGAGTGCTGTTGCGGAGAGACCGAGCTTTTCCGGCACGGGCGGAAGCGTGGACCCGGTTGCGGCCGAAAGCTCGGTGATCTGTTTCAGCCATTCCGTGTGTTCGGGTGCCACGAGCCGGGGGGCGGTCGGACCCACGGGATTGCCGAAGATCCAGTTGATGCCGATCCGCATCAGCGACACGCCGATCACCAGGATGATTGTGCCGGTGACGACTGGCGGAAAGAAGCGCAAGAGCCTGGAGATGAGCGGCGCAATGAGGATACCGAAAATGCCTGCGCCGATGATCGAACCAAAGATGAGTCGCGCGCCGTCTGTGCCCGGCATTGCGTTGGCCATGGCGACCATGGGGCCCACCGACGCGAAGGTGACGCCCATCATGACCGGCAGCTTGATTCCGAACCATTGGGTGGCGCCGAAGGACTGAATGAGCGTCACCAGGCCGCAGACAAAGAGATCAGCGGAGATAAGCAGCGCCACCTGTTCGGGTTCGAGTTTCAAAGCGCGGCCGACGATGAGCGGCACAGCGATGGCGCCCGCATACATCACCAGCACATGCTGCAGGCCAAGCACGAAAAGTTTCGGTGGCGGCAGGACTTCGTCAACCGGATGTACGGCGTTAGTCATGATGTTTCCCCCCTTTTTGAATTCCAGTCCCCATGGAGCGGCAGATTGCGTGGCTGTCCGCTCTTCCTATACACGCGATGCAACGCACGAAAACCGTTTCAGCTCCACGGCCCGCGCAGCTTCGGGTGGCGGTTCACGTCCTTGTAGAGCAAGTAGCGGAAACGCCCAGGCCCACCCGCATAGCAGGCCTGCGGACAGAAGGCGCGGAGCCACATGAAGTCGCCGGCTTCCACTTCGACCCAATCACCGTTCAAGCGATAGACGGCCTTTCCTTCGAGCACATAGAGGCCGTGCTCCATCACATGAGTCTCGGCGAAGGGAATGATGCCGCCGGGTTGGAAGGTGACGATGGTGACATGCATGTCGTAACGGAGATCGGCGGGATCGACGAAGCGAGTCGTGGCCCATGTCCCGTTAGTGCCGGGCATGGGGATGGGGGCCACGTCCTGCTCGTTGACGACGAATGACGGCGGTGCACCGAGGCCATCAACAAACTCGAAGGCTTTTCTGATCCAGTGAAAGCGTGTGGGTTCTTTGCTTTCATTGCGCACCGACCATTTTGCGGCGGCGGGAATGAAGGCCAAGCCGCCAGGCTTCATGTCGTGTGACTTGCCATCGAGCGTCAGCCGCAATGCGCCCTCCACCACGAAGAGCGCGGCTTCTGCGGATGGGTCCGGCTCGGGATTTGTGCTGCCACCGCCTGGCTCCACTTCCATGATGGTTTGCGAGAAGGTTTCGGCAAAACCCGAAAGCGGCCTCGCCAGTATCCAGCCCCTGCTCTTCTCCCAGTGCGGAAAATAGCTGGTGACAATGTCGCGCATCACGCCTTTCGGGATGACGGCATAGGCCTCGGTGAAGATCGCACGATCCGTGAGCAGATCGGTTTGCGGCGGATGACCGCCGTGCGGCGCGTAGTATTTCGTTGTCATGGCAACATGTCCTTGAGGCGCAACAGCGCGATGCGCTCGACCTGGCGGCAAGCGGTGTCGAATTCGGTTTCGCGGTCGTTGGCAACGCGGCGCTCGAAGGTAGCGAGGATCTGTTTCTTGCCGAGGCCGCGCACAGCAATGATGAAAGGGAAACCGAAGGCGCGCATGTAGCCGTCATTCAGTTCGGTGAAGCGCTTGTGTTCTTTTTCGGTCAGCGCGTCGAGGCCGGCGCCTGCTTGCTCGGCGGTTGACTCGGCGGTGAGGCGCTTCGCGGCGGCGAGTTTGCCCGCGAGATCGGGATGCGCCACGAGCACGCCCAAACGCTCAGCCTCGCTTGCTTTTCTGAAGCAGCGGATCATCGCGCTGTGCAGCCCCTCGGCGGAATCGAATGCCGGGCCAAGTTCCAGTTCGTAAACGCGCTCAGCAACCCATGGCGAATGTTCGAATACGCCGCCAAACTTCGCAACAAAATCGGACTTCGCCATCGACGAGGGAACAAGCGTCGGCGGCTTGTAGGGGTGTTTCTCCATCCAGTGGCGCGCGATGTCGATGCGGCGGGCGATCCAGACTTTCTTGTGGCTCTTGATGTAATCGAGAAAGCGCTTCAATGCAGCGGCGCGGCCGGGCCTTCCAACGAGACGGCAGTGCAGACCGACGCTCATCATCCTGGCGCGGCCCGCTTTGCCTTCGGCATAGAGCATGTCGAAGGTGTCCTTGAGATAGGCGTAGAACTGATCGCCGGAGTTGAAGCCTTGCGGCGTGGCGAAGCGCATGTCGTTGCAGTCGAGCGTGTAGGGAATGACAAGCTGGCCCAAACCCTTGTGCTCGATCCAATAGGGCAGATCGTCGGCATAGGAATCCGAGAGATAGTCGAAGCCGCCTTCCTCGCAGCCAACGCGGATCGTGTTCATCGAGGCGCGGCCTAGATAGTATCCGCGCGGGCGTTCGCCGGTGACTTCGGTGTGAATGCGGATCGCTTCGGCGAGATGCGCGCGCTCCAATTCCTCGCTCGCATCCTTGTATTCGATCCACTTCAATCCGTGCGTGGCGATCTCCCAGCCTGCCTTCAACATCGCCGTCACTTGTTCGGGCGAGCGCTCCAGCGCTGTGGCCACGCCATAGACGGTGGCGGGCGATTTCGCTTCCTCGAAGATTCGCAAGAGCCGCCAGAAGCCGGCGCGCGCGCCATACTCGTAGATCGATTCCATGTTCCAGTGGCGCTGGCCCGGCCAGTTGGCGGCGCCGACAATCTCCGAGAGAAAGGCTTCCGACTGTGGATCGCCGTGGAGCAGGCAGTTTTCCCCGCCCTCCTCGTAATTCACCACGAACTGCACGGCCACATGAGCGCCGCCCGGCCATGCGGCATCGGGCGGGTTCCCGCCGTAACCTCTCATGTCGCGCGGATAGCGGTCTGCCACTCTTCGTCCCCCTGACCAAAGCCCCGGCTCCTGTTTATTCCGCTTCCCTTGCCTTGGCAATTTTGTCATGGAACGGCTCTCAAGCTGTGGAGAGCAATGACATGCGCGTGCCGGACGACATGGCAAAACAGGCCGCCCTCGACTATCACGCGCTGCCCCGGCCCGGAAAACTCGAAGTCCGGCCGACGAAGCCGCTCGCCAATCCGCAGGATTTGAGCAAGGCCTATTCGCCGGGCGTGGCCGAAGCCTGTCTCGCCATCAAGGACGATCCGGCAACTGCGGCCCTCTATACGTCCCGCGCCAATCTCGTCGCCGTGGTGTCGAACGGCAGCGCCACGCTGGGCCTGGGTGACATCGGCGCACTGGCCTCGAAGCCCGTGATGGAAGGCAAGGCGGTGCTGTTCAAGAAATTCGCCAACATCGATTGCTTCGATATCGAGATCAACGAGAGCGATCCTTACAAACTGGCCGAACATGTGATCGCGCTCGAGCCCACCTTTGGTGCGATCAATCTCGAAGACATCAAGGCGCCGGACTGTTTCATCGTCGAAGACATCTGCCGCAAGCGCATGAAGATACCGGTGTTCCACGACGATCAGCATGGCACCGCGATCGTGGTCGGCGCCGCCGCCGTCAACGCCGCGCATCTGACGGGGCGCAACTTTGGCAATATGAAAGTGGTCTCGACCGGCGGAGGCGCCGCCGGAATCGCGTGCCTCGACATGCTGGTGACGCTGGGTGTGAAGCCATCCAACATCTGGCTCTACGACAAGGAAGGCCTGGTCCATCGCGGACGCAAAACCGAGATGACGCCGCAGAAGGAGCGTTATGCGCAGCCGAAAGCGGGCCTGGCGCTGGGCGATGCGTTCTCGGGCGCGGACCTGTTCCTCGGCCTCTCCGGCCCCAACATCGTGAAGCCGCAATGGATCGCCAGCATGGCGAAAAGGCCCATTGTGCTCGCTCTCGCCAATCCCACGCCCGAGATCATGCCGGAAGCGGTGCGCGAGGCGGCGAAGGATGCGATCATCGCCACGGGACGCTCGGACTACCCGAACCAGGTGAACAACGTTCTGTGCTTTCCCTTCATCTTCCGTGGCGCGCTCGATGCCGGGGCCACGGAGATCAACGAAGCGATGAAGGCGGCTTGCGTGGACGCCATCGCGGGACTGGCGCGCCGCACGTCGTCGGCGGAGGCTGCCGCCGTTTATGGCAATGAGGATTTGAAGTTTGGTCCCGAATATCTCATTCCAAAGCCATTCGACTCGCGGCTCTTGCCGACCGTGGCATCGGCGGTCGCCGCCGCCGCGATGGAAAGCGGCGTCGCCACGCGGCCCATCGCCGATCTCGATGGCTATCGCGAGAAGCTCAACGCCTCGGTCTACCGTTCGGCGCTGATCATGCGGCCTGTCTTCGAAATCGCCAGGCAGGCGCGCTGCCGCATCGTGTTCGCGGAAGGAGAGGACGAGCGGGTGTTGCGCGCCGCCGTGTCGCTCGCCGAAGAAACCGCCGGCACGCCAATCCTCATTGGCAGGCCCGAAGTCATCGCGCATCGCTGCGAGAAGCATGGCCTGCCGAAGGACGCAGCCTCGCGTTTCGAAATTGTGAATCCCGAAAGCGACGCGCGCTACCGCGAATACTGGGAGACCTACCACAAGATACTCGAGCGCCGTGGCGTGACACCCGATATGGCGCGCGGCACACTGCGCACAAATACGACCGCGATTGCCGCCGTCATGGTCCATCGCGGCGAAGCGGATAGTCTGATCTGCGGCGCCGTCGGGCAGTATCACTCGCAGATCAAGTATGTCTCGCGGGTGCTGGGAACGGCGAAGCTGAGGCCGCTCGGCGCGTTGTCGCTCCTCATTCTCGACAGCGGCCCCATCTTCATCGCCGACACCCAGGTTCATCCGCAACCCACGCCCGAGCAGATCGCGGCGATCACGGTGGCGGCGGCGCGCCACACGCGGCGCTTCGGCATCGAGCCGCAAGTGGCGCTCTGCTCCAACTCGCAATTCGGAAATCTCGAGTCCGAAGGCGCGGACCGGGTGCGCAAGGCGCTGGCGCTGCTCGAAGCGCGCGAATGCGATTTCGCCTACGAAGGCGAGATGCAAGTGGATTCCGCGCTCGATCCGGAACTCCGCTCCCGCATCTTCCCCAACTCACGGCTTGAGGGCCGCGCCAATGTGCTGGTCTTCGGCGCCTCCGAAACCGCGAGCGCGGTTCGCAACAGCCTGAAGACGCTCGCGGGCGGCATCGAAGTCGGTCCCATCCTCATGGGCATGGGCAACCGCGCCCATATCGCGACACCTTCGATAACCGTCCGTGGACTGATCAATATCGCCGCGCTGGCGGCGATGCCGGTGAAGAGGTATGGATAAATCTCTTCCCCAGCTTCGCTGGGGAAGTGCCGCGAAGCGGCGATGGGGTGTATCAGCAGGCTCGATTTTCTGCTTCGTTGGGATGTTGCATACCTTGATCGACACCCCCTCGGCGCTTCGCGCCACTCCCCCAACATAGTTGGGGGAGAGAATCTACTCCACCCTAAACGCCTCTCCAAACCTGAACTCTTCCAGATTGTCCTTGCCGCCGCGATCGACCACGAGGAACGAGGCGGCGCGATTGAGTGGTGTCAGCACGCCGTGCCAGACGTTGCGGTTGAAGCTGATGCCCTGACCTGGTGCTGTGATGAAGGCGTGAGGTTCCGAAGGGCGGCCATTCCCGTCGCTGCAGGCGATGATCAGAAAGGGGTCGCTGGAGAGCGGCATGAAGGCTTGGCTTCCGAGCGGGTGGCGCTCGACCAGCGAGAATTCGTAAGGCAGCGTCACCGGTTCGCTGCGGAAGATGTTGATGAGCGGCGGGCCCTCCCTGACATCGACGGTGGCGAGACCATGATAGCGGATGCAGCGGCCGGCATTGATCGGGAAGCTTGCCGCGCCATCGGTTTGGATGACCTGGCCATAGGGCGCGAACGCGGCGGCAGTCAGCGGTTGGGAATGGATCGTGACGGGCATGGCGGACATGCATAGCAGACAATTCGATTCTGGCGGAAATGGAGGCTTGTGAAACGCCGCGGTTCCCGGAATGATCCGGGGCATGCGGTATTTGACGTGTCAGACTCACGGCCTTGTTTCCCTTGCAGACATTCCCTTGCCCAAGGCGGGCGAGGGAGAAATGATCGTCCAGCTTTCCATGTGCGGAATCTGCGGCACCGATACAGCCAAGGTTTTCGGCGCGTATCCGAAGCCGCAGAAACTCGGGCATGAGGTTGTGGGAATCGTGCATGAAGCCGGTGATGGTGTAACGGCGTTTCGTCCAGGCGACCGCGTTGCGCTGGCCCATCATGCGCCGGACTTTGCCTCGCACTATTCAACGCGCGGCAGCGAGACCATGGATCCGCTGTTCAAGCGCTCGAATATCGATCCGGGGGGATTTTCCGAGTTCATCCGCGTGCCGGAGCTTCTCGCCGGCACCACCGTCTTCGCCATCCCCGATGGCATGCCCGACGAGCGCGCTGTGTTCATGGAGCCGATGGCCTGCTGCCTGCGCGCGCTCGACCGGATGACGCTGCAAAAGGGCGACTCGTGTCTCGTCGTGGGCGTGGGCGCGGTTGGCATTCTCTTTATGCCGCTCCTCGAAGATTGCGGCGTCTCCGCAATTGCCGCCGATATGCGAGACGAACGCATCGCATTGGCGCGCAACTGGGGAGCGGCCGGCGGTTGCGTTCCTGGCCGCGATGACGTGGCCGCAAGTTGTATGAGTTTGAGCAAAGGCCGCGGCTGCGATGCCGTTATCCTGACCGCCGTGACGGAAGCGACTCTGAAACTTGCCGTGGAGTCGGTGAGAGATGGCGGAACCATCGTATTGTTTGGCGGCAAGCCGGGCGGCGCCTATTCAATGCCTCTCTGGGATGTCTGGCTGCGCGAAATCAATGTCATCTCCAGCTATTCGGCGACACCCGATGGCCTGAAGCGCGCGCTCGATTTTCTCGGCACGAAGGCTTGCGACGGCATTGAGTCACTGGTCAGCCATCGCCTGCCGCTGGCCGAAGCGCAGACTGCGTTCGAACTCTTTCATCGCGGCGCGGCTTCGAAAGTGGTGATCGTTCCCTAAAAGCGCAGCACGCGCAGCCAGCGCGCGATGTCGAGAAGGCTGACCAGCGCGCCCGCCACATAGGTAAACGCCGCCGCCTTCAACACGCTTTGCGCCGCCGGCATATCGTCACGGGGCAGGTAGCGCGAGAGGATGGGGAGCGCCCGCTTGAAACTTGCGTTGAATTCGGTCGGCAGCGTGAAGAGATGAATGACGACATTCGAGAACAATATGCCCAGCGCCACTACCACTTCCGCCACCAACACGGCGGGTGAACGAGTCAACGCGAACACGAATGGAGTTGCAAAGAGCAGCACGCTGCCGATTTGCTCGATGGTGATGCAGTAGGCCGCGAGCTTTTGGCGGATTTGCAGCGGCAGATAGCCATCGTTGTCCTGAAGCGCGTGGCCGACTTCATGCGCGGCGACGGCTACGGCCGTCAACGATTTGCCATCGAAGTTCGAAGCCTGGAGCCGCACGGCCTTTTCATGCGGCGAGTAATGATCGCCGCCGTCGACCCGCTCGACCTTGACGTCTTTCAGACCGGCCTCGTCCAAAAGATGCCGCGCCAGCTCGCCACCGGTGCCGGGAAAGTCGGCCCGCTCCTGCGCATGCCGCGCCATCACGATCCTGATCCAGGCCTGGGGGCCATAGATCAGCGCGAGAAACGCCAGAATGCCTATGATCGAAAGAATGACCATCGCTTCCCCTAAAATAGTACGCTCGCACCATCATTCAAAGCCCGCCAGAGCGGTATGACGTTTCATTGAACCAATCAAAATCTCTCCATGGCCGGGTTACAGCCCACTGCTGTCCGGTTAACTTCCACACTCACAAACCCCGTCATTCGCCGCTTCAGGCGGCGAACCTACGGCTGTTGGAAATGTCGTCAAGGTTCAATCGTCTTGCATCATGCCATCCCGCACATAGGTTCGCCGCATGAAGCGGCGAATGACGGGGTTTGGGAGTTTGGAAATTAACCGGACAGAAGTGGTTCAAAGCCCGGCAATGGAGAGAATTTTTGGTAGTGCATCATTTTGAAATTTGAGGTCCTTGACAGCCTATCGCATTGCGGCGCAGCTTCCCATATGCTTGGCGGAAAGCATTAAGGACCGGCACTTGGTCACGGCAGAAGAATTCAGACTCGAATTGCAGAGACAACTCGGCCAGGCGCAGGCCAAAGGCTTGCCTTCGGTTGATATTAAGTCAGGCGATCTACACCGAACTGTTGGGGTTTATCCCGACGCCAAGCGCCACCGCATGCCCGTGTGCTGCGACGTCATGTATGACGAGCAACGGTCCGGTGATCAAATCATTTCAAAACCGCCAAAAGGCAAGGGCGCAACTCTTGTCATTCGTTACAAGTTGCCGAGGTAGTAATGCCTAGAGGTTCGAAAGGCGAGCGCCGTCCAAAAGATGCCGCGCCAGCTCGCCACCGGTGCCGGGAAAGTCGGCCCGCTCCTGCGCATGCCGCGCCATCACAATCCTGATCCAGGCCTGGGGGCCGTAGATCAGCGCGAGAAACGCCAGAATGCCTATGATCGAAAGAATGACCATCGCTTCCCCTAAAATAGTACGCTCGCACCTCGGTTGAAAGCCCGGTAGAACTCCAGCGGCAAACATGGGTTGGGAAGTTGACGATGGCCGTAACGGTAAACACAGCTCGCCGCGCCGAGCTTCCGGCGCCTCTCCTGGAACGATTGCGCAAGGTGCCCGTCGCCATCATCGCCGACGTGAGCGCCGGCGCGTGCCTGATCGATCCCGCAATCCGGCCATTGCAGCCGCCGGGCAAGGGCGTTCGCCTGTTTGGCCGCGCCGTGACCGCGCGGTGCGCGGCCCCCGATTTTGGCGCGGTGCTTCATGCGCTCGACTTGGTTGGCGAAGGCGACGTGCTGGTGATCGATGCCCAGGGCAATCGCGATCACGCGATGATCGGTGGCATCTTGGGTGGCCACCTGCGCCGGATAGGCGCTGCCGGCGTCGTCTGCGATGGCGCGGTGCGCGATGTGATGGAACTCGCTGCGTGGGACGATTTCGCCGTATTCAGCCGCTCGATCACACCGCGCGGGCCCACGGCCTGGGAACAAGGCGAAGTGAACGGAACCGTGACCATCGGCGGCCGCGCGGTGGGTCCGGGCGATCTGATCATCGGCGATGACGACGGGCTGGTGGCGCTCACTGCCGAAGAAGCCAACGTGTACATCGATAAGGCCGAACAGAAGCTGGCGCTCGAAGCGAAGTGGATCGACAGTCTCGCGTCCGGCCAGAGCGTGGCCCAGGTGTTCGGCTTGCCAAAGTGAAACCGCCGCCAGATCTGTCACCCAAAACGCAGAGGAGCGCCCCATGAGCATCATCGAGGATCGCATCGACACTCTGGAAATGCGCTTTGCACAGCAGGAGAAAACTATCGGCGAACTGAACGATGTGATCACGGCGTTGTGGAAGAAGCTGGAGGCGATGGAGCGTCAGCTGCTGAGGTTCGGTGCGGAGATCGAAACTCTGGGATCAAGCGAGTCGCCGCCGATCCAGAAGCCACCGCACTATTGACGGGGAATTGCGCTGACCGGGATCGCGCCTGGATCGCAGGCGAACCATGCATCGACGGTATGGTCGCGGATCATGATTCCTTTAGGCGGTAGTCAACGCCTTCCAGGCCCGCAAAATGGGAATCGCAAGTCAACAGCACGGCATCATTCAACCGTGCAGTCGCGAGGATGATGGCGTCGGTTGTGTGAAGTTTGTGTTGCTTGGCAAGTTCCGCGGCGTGGATCGCAATCGCCGTCGTGAGATCCGCAACCACACAGGTTGTGGTGAATGTGACCGCTTTTGTTGCTTCTTCGTCACTACGTTCTCGCGCGAGCCACTTATAGATTTCGTGCTGGACGATTGTGGGCACGGCAATCGCAGCCGGATCGTTGAGATCTGAAACACAGCTTCGTCCCAGTTTGCTGTCGAGGTAGATTTCGATCCAGATGCTGGTGTCGATGACCCGCATCAGTAGCGGTCGTCACGGTCGCGATAGCCGGCGGGGTTAGCCCCCTTGGCAATTCCGACCAACTCCTCCGGCTTCGGCACGGGCACCAGCACAAAATTCTTGCCCTGCGGCACGAAGGCAAATTTCTGCCCAGGCTTCCAGCCCTGCGACTCTCGCACTTCCTTGGGGATGGAAATCTGGAACTTGCTTGACAGGGTCGCGGCGTTCATTTTCTTACAGTTACCAATCGATCAATATTGGTAAGAATAAGCTCGTAGCGACTCATTTGCAAGGCCTACGCGGAAAGCCGGCAGCGCGATTCAAAGCGTGGCCAAAATAGTACCGCGTACAACGAAGGCCGCGAATGCTTTTTCCTGAACCGCATAGAGCGTCGCAGACATGCTGCTTGACTTACCAATCAATTCCCCAAAATCGCGCTTTCCAGAATATCCAGCCCTTCCTTCAGCACCATTTCCGAAGCCGTGAGCGGCGTCAGCATGCGCACCGTGTCGGCATAGACGCCGCAGGTGAGGATCAGCAAGCCGCGCTCGAGGCATTTGGCCGCCAGCGCTTTGGCGCCTGCTGCATCGGGATCGTTGCCGCCGTGTTTGGTGACAAGTTCGAAGGCGCACATGGCGCCAAGCCCGCGAATGTCGCCAATCGGCATGCCCTTGCCCTTGGCCTTCACGGCCTTCATCCGCGCCATGATGATCTTGCCCTGGGCTTCCGCCTTTTCCAGCAGGCCCTCCTGCTCAAAGGCATCGAACACGCCAAGTGCAGCGGCACAGGCGATTGGATTGCCGGCATAGGTGCCGCCGATGCCGCCCGG
>JBJXGL010000272.1:0-15639 GCA_046160365.1 Aestuariivirga sp.
TCTCAACGCGAATCGTTCTCAATAGAACGTGAATTTGCTAGACCTCTGCAATGGTCAGGGAGGCTCGTTATTTTCTCGGCATTGATGGTGGCGGCAGCCGCTGCCGCGCGCGCATTCGCGACAACCAAGGCCAGGTACTCGGCGAGGCAACGGGCGGGGCATCCAATATTTATCAGAACTTCGATGCGGCCATCGCCACTATCGTCGCGGCGGCATTGGAGGCGGCGGGGAAGGCGGGCGTCGAACCCGGTGATGTCCACGCTGGCTTGGGGATTGCGGGATTGATCACGTCCGTCGGCACGGAGAAGATCGCAAAAGCCAGCATGCCATTCGCCTCCACGGCGTCCGACAACGATGCTTATGTCGCCTGCCTCGGCGCATTTGCCGGCGGCGACGGCGGCATCGTGATCGCCGGCACCGGCTCCATCGGTTTTGCGCTCATTGGTGGCGAGCGCCACATGGCGGGGGGCTGGGGTTTCGCACTCGGCGATCATGGCTCGGGCGCGTGGGCGGGGCATCATGCGGTAAGACGCGCCGCCCTTTCGATCGACGGGCTCCTGCAGCCGACGCCGATGATCGAAAGCATTCTCGCGGCGGTGGGACGCACGCGCTTCGAGCTTTCGCAATGGTCGGAGCGTGCTACGCCCAAGGACTACGCGCAATTCGCGCCGCTCGTGTTCGAGAAGGCGGCGCAGGGCGATGTGCAGGGCATGACCATCGTGATCGAAGGGGCGGCGGCGATTTCGACGCTCGCCCGCGCGCTGCTGGCGCGGGGCGCTGGGCGGCTGTGTTTACTCGGCGGATTATCGGCCGTCTATCCGCCTTATCTCGACGCCGATGTGAAGCGGGTGCTGGTCGAGCCAGCTTTCGACGCCATCGATGGCGCGATCATGATGGCAAGGCGCGGACAGGGGCTTAAGGAGTTGTGGTCATGAGCCACATGGCTCGCGAAGCAAGGGAAGCGCCGGACGCGGTGCGGCGATTTCTTGCCCGCAATGGAGACGCGCTGAAAGATATCGGCGCGAGACTCAGACTCGCGCCTCCGCCTGTGATCCTCACCGCGGCGCGCGGCAGCTCCGATCATGCGGCGGGATACTTCAAGTATCTCTCCGAAATTCTCTTCGGCGTGCCGTGTTGTTCGATGGGGGCTTCGGTTGTCTCGGTCTATGGCGCGACGCTGGCGGTGAAGGGCGCGGTGTGCATCAACATATCGCAATCGGGAAAGAGCCCCGACATCGTGGCGCTGCAAGAGGCGGCGCGCGAGGCGGGTGCGTTGACGATTGCGCTGGTCAATGCCGAGGACTCGCCAGTGGCGATGAGCGCCGAGATCGTTCTGCCGCTGTGTGCCGGCGTTGAGCAAAGCGTCGCGGCGACGAAGTCGTTCATCACCGCGTTGGCCGCTGGCGCTGCGATGGCGGCCTATTGGCAAAATGGCGTCTTGCTCGATGCTGTTGATGGGCTATCCGATGTCCTGGACCAGGCGCGCGATGTTCAATGGCCGGAAGCTGTCGCCCTGGCGAAGGAGGTGGAGTCGCTTTATGTGCTGGGACGCGGGCCTTCGCTGCCGATCGCCGGGGAGACCGCACTCAAACTCAAGGAGACTTGCGCCATTCATGCCGAAGCCTATTCATTCGCGGAAGTGATGCATGGGCCGCTTGAGCTGGTGGGCGAGGAATTTCCGGTGCTTGCCTATTCGCCGGAGGATGCTTCTCGCGCCACCTCGCGGAAGGCCATAACGCAGATGAAGCGGACTGGCGCGCATGTGCTGGCGGTGGAGGAGGGCGGATTGCAACATATGAGCGCGGGCCATCCCTTGCTCGATCCCATTTCGATGATCCAGACGGCTTATGGTTTCATCGAGGAGACGGCGCGGGCGCGTGGACGCGATCCCGACCGCCCGCTGCTTCTCAAAAAAGTGACGGAGACGACCTGATGGCACTCGCGCTCACAGGAGCACGGGTGTTCGACGGTGAGCATTTCACCGGCGAGCAGACGGTGATCGTCGAAGGCGGCCACATCAAGACGCTGGTTCCGGGCGGGGGCGTGCCCGAAAGTATCGAGCGGCGCGATCTTGGAGGCGGCATTCTTGCGCCGGGTTTCATCGACATTCAGGTGAACGGCGGCGGCGGGGCGTTGCTGAATGCGACACCCGATGTGGCGTGCGTGCGGACAATCGCGGCCTCGCATCGCGCGTTTGGCGTGACGGGACTTCTGCCGACCGTCATTACCGATGCACCCGAGGTGATCCGGGCGGCGATTGATGCGGTGCAGGCGGCGCGGGATCAGCGTGTTCCCGGCGTGCTGGGCATTCATATCGAAGGGCCGTTTATCGATGTGTCGCGCAAGGGCGCGCATGACCCGCGATTCATCCGCAGGCTGACGGATACGGACGTTGAGGAGATCGCTTCCGCGCGCTGCGGCAAGGTGATGGTGACGCTGTCGCCAAGACAGACCGACGCAACGCAGATTGCGCGGCTTGTGGAGGCAGGCGTTGCAGTGAGCCTTGGGCATTCGGACGCCACATATAACGAAGCGATGGCCGCGTTGAAGGCGGGTGCGACAGCGTTCACGCATCTTTACAATGCCATGAGCCAGATGGCGGGGCGCGAACCCGGCATGGCCGGCGCTGCAATCAGCGATCGCGACAGCTTCGTGAGCGTGATTGCCGATGGCTTTCATGTGCATGATGCCGCGATGCAAGTGGCGCTTGCCGTCAAACGGCGCGGGCGGATGATGCTGATTTCCGACGCCATGCCGCCTGCAGCGGGAGGGCCGGACGTATTTCATCTGCAAGGCCGCGAGATCAGGCGTGTTGAAGGCAAACTTACGCTTGCCGATGGAACTTTGGCGGGATCCAATCTGACCATGGACGCAGCGGTGCGCTACTGCGTCACCAAGCTCCGGATCGACGTGGCGCGGGCGCTCCGCATGGCGTCGCTCGCTCCTGCGATGTTTCTCAAATTGGATGGCGAACTTGGCCGCATCGCTCCGGGCTTCCGCGCCAATCTCGTGCATCTCGACGACAATCTCGCGGTGAAGCAAAGCTGGATTGACGGAACATGAAGCCTGCGCGGGAGGTTGTGGCGCTGTGAGGCTTATTGGCGCGGTGACGGACGGGAGCGGTGCTGTCAATGAGGATGCGTGCGGATTTGCGGGCGATGCAGGCGACGTTCAGGCGGCATGGGTGTTCGATGGCGTGACCGGCATCAATTCGCGCCAGTATCTCCCCGGCGGAAACGATGCTGCGTGGCTCGTGAGCGCTGCTCAAGACCATCTCATAGCGCATGTGGCCGAAGACGTGACTCTGGAAGAAATGGCTTCCAACCTCGTGGACTGGCTCATTGCCGCCTGGAATGAGGTATCTTCCGGTTTGTCTTTGCCCGCCGATTACGATCCGCCCGCTGCGTGCCTTATTCTTGTGAAGCGTTTTGGCGATGCGTGGAGGGGTTTGCGGCTGGGGGATTCCTGTTTGCTGGCGCGGGAAGCGGGCGGTGAGCATCGCATCTTCGCAGCCTCTCCAAACAACAGCTTCGACCATTGGCTGGCAAAGGAAGCGAAGCGGCGGCGCGATCAGGGCGTTCTCGACATCAAGGCGCTGCTGGCGGAATTCCGGCCACAGCTCTTGGCGGCGCGGAAGCAGCGCAACCGGCCGGACGGCTATTCCGTTCTCGAGGCGGATGCGCGAGCCCTGGATTTCGTGGAATACATCGATCTCGGTTCTCCAGAGTCCCTTCTTCTGTGTACGGATGGATTTTATCGCGCCGCCGATCACTACGGACTCTATGACGATAGCGGATTGCTCGATGCATGTCTCACGGAGGGCGGTTGCGCGTGTGTATTGAAACAGGTGCGGGAGACGGAGGCAGCGGACCCCTTGTGTTTGCGCTATCTCCGCTTCAAACCCGCGGACGATGCAACGGCGCTGGCCTTGGGGAGGTGAAGATGAACAGGGCGGATTGCGTGGCGCTGGACCGGAGCGATCCATTCAAGGCTTATCGCGGCAGGTTCGAGATCCCGAAGGGAATGATCTACCTTGACGGCAATTCTCTGGGCGTTCTGCCGAGGGGCGTCGCCGAGCGCGTCGCGGAAACCGTTGCCAAGGAGTGGGGCCAGTCGCTCATTACGTCGTGGAACGCGCATGGCTGGTTCAAGATGCCACTCGTCGTGGGCGACAAGATTGCGGCTCTGGTCGGTGCGCCGAATAGCAGCGTTGTGGCGGGAGACACGATCTCGGTCAATCTGTTCAAACTTCTCGCGGCGGCGCTGAAGATGCGGCCCAAGCGTAGAGTGATCCTGTCCGACACTGGAAATTTTCCGTCCGATCTCTATGTAGCGCAAGGTTTGCGCGATCTTCTCGGCAATGGATATCAATTGCGCACCGTCGCGCCGGAAGACGTTGCGGGGGCAATCGACGACAGCGTCGCGGTGGCGATGATCACCGAAGTCGATTACCGCACCGCGCGCCGCCACGACATGAAGGCGCTCACCGCGCTCGCGCATGACAAGGGCGCGCTGATCATCTGGGACTTGGCGCATTCGGCTGGCGCTCTCGCCATCGATCTCGAGGGTGCAAATGCAGATTTCGCGGTGGGCTGCACCTACAAATACCTGAATGGCGGGCCGGGCGCGCCGGCGTTTCTCTATGTCAGGCCCGATCTTCAGGACAAGGCGCATCCAGGCCTTGCCGGATGGTGGGGCCATGCGCGGCCCTTCGATTTCGATCCGGTGCTCGAATTGGCGCCCGGAATCGTCCGCATGCAGTGCGGCACGCAACCGATTCTTTCGATGGCGGGTCTCGATGCCGCTCTCGATATTTGGGTGGGAATCGACATGGACGCCGTTACCGCCAAGGCGCACAAGTTGTGCGCGCTCTTCATCGAACTGGCCGAAACGCGCTGCGAAAGATTCGGCGTCAAGGCCGCGGGACCGCGCGCCATGGCGGAGCGCGGTTCGCATGTGTCGCTTGTGTGTCCGGAGGGCTACGCGGTGATGCAGGCGCTCATCGCCGCGAATGTGATCGGCGACTTCCGCGCGCCGGACATGATCCGCTTCGGATTTACGCCGCTCTATACGTCCTTCGCGGACGTGTGGGATGCGGTGAACGTGCTGGCGGAAATTCTGGAAACGCGGCGCTGGAACCAGCCCGAGTATCTCGCGCGCAAGGCGGTGACATGATCATCGATATCTCGCAAGCCGTCAGGCCGGGGATTGCCGGGTTTCCGATGGATACGCCGTACACGGAGGATTTCGTGGCGCGGATAGGGCCAGATTGTCCAGTGAATGTTGGCCGATTTACGTCATCGACCCACTGCGGCACCCACGCGGATGCGCCGCTTCACTACGATGCAAAGGGGTCAACGATTGGCAGCCTGCCGCTCGCTCCTTTCATTGGCGCGTGCCGCGTGATCGACGCACGGGGAGAAGGCCCGCTCTGTCTTCCGGCGGAAATCGAACGCTCGCTGAGCCGCGCGCCGCCGCGCATTCTGTTGCGGCTCGCCGATCATGCCGATCCCAATGCCTGGCCGTCGGGTTTTCGCGCGCTTGCCGGGGAAACTGTCGATCTCCTGGCCCGGCATGGCGTTATTCTCGTCGGCATCGACACCCCATCCGTCGATCCCGAAACGTCGAAGGACCTGCCGGCGCATAACGCAGCGCGGCGGGCGGACATGCGCATCCTCGAGAACCTCGTGCTCTCGCATGTGGAGCCCGGCGATTACGAATTGATCGCCCTGCCGCTGAAGTTTATGTCGCTCGATGCTGCGCCGGTGCGGGCGGTGCTGAGACGTTAGCGCCGATCGAAGTCATACTCGCGTTGTGCCGCTTCGGGCGAAACGAGTTCAGACTTCAGGTCGGTCTCGATCATGATGCGCGCGCGCTTCGCTGGATCGCCGAAGCCGCCGCCGCCGGGGAGTTCGACGACGAGACTGTCGCCCGCGGGGATCACGTGGATGCCCTTGTCCGGGAGCGGCTTGCCGGAACCCAGTCTTGCCAAACCCTTGCGACCGGGTTTTCCGCCGTCGCGGCCCTGGGCGGCGTTGCGAATGCGGTCGAATGTGGCGGCGGAAATGGTGAAGGGTGCCGGCTCGGTGTTGGCGATTTCGATTGCCTGCGAGAGGCCGCCGCGGAACTCGCCCGCGCCACCTGAATCAACGAGGTACTGTTTGCGCTTGAACCAGAGCGGGCACTGGCTTTCGGTGACTTCGATTGGAATGGCGCCGACGCCTGAGGGAAATGCCGTTGTCGCAAGGCCATCCTTGCCGGGCCTGCCGCCGATGCCGCCGAGTGCGATGCTGATAACGCCGAAGGATTTGGCATGCGCCGTTTCGCTTGCAGGCACGAGGCCATGGGCGCTGTTGAGACCCAGAATCCAGATCGAGCCGGCGCTTTCCGCCTGCACCTTTCCGGGAAGCGCTTGCGCCAGGCAGCCGAACACGCAGTCCGCCAGCATCTGGCCGATCACGTGGCGCGCGGTGACGGGCGAGGGACGGATCGGATCGACGCAGGTGCCGGGCTCGGTCACCAGATCGAAGCAGGAGAGCGAGCCGATATTGTTCGGCACATGGGGCGCGATTACTGCCTTTAGTCCGAACACGGAATAAGCATGCGTGTAGGTGCGCGGGCTGTTGATGCCGTGGATCGAGGCGGGCGAGGAGCCGGTAAAGTCGATCGTGATCTTGCCGCGCTTGATGGTGAGTTTCGACTTGATGACGACCGGCTTCTCGTAACCATCGAGCGGCATGTCGTAAGACCATTCGCCTTCGGGGAGCTGCTTGATCGCTTCTCGCGCGCCTTTCTCGGATTGCGCGAGGATGTGTTTGGCCAGGGGCACGATGGAGGCGAGCTTGAACTCGCGCATCATGTCGATCAGGCGGCGCGTGCCGGTATCGTTGGCGCTGATCAGCGAGAGAAGATCGCCGCGCACTTCCACGGGGTTTCGCGAATTGGCGAGCACGATCTTGAAGAGGTCTTCGTTGAGGCGGCCCTTGTCGCGCATTTTCATGTGCGGGATCAGCGTTCCTTCCTCGAAGGAGGAATTGGCCTTGGCCGTCATGCCGACACCGCCCACATCGATGACGTGGCAGGTGGAGGCGAAGAAAGCGATGAGTTTCTTGCCCAGAAACACAGGCGTCATCACCACGTAGTCGAAGAGGTGGCCGGTGCCGAGCCAGGGATCGTTGGTGGCGTAGACATCGCCTGGCTGCATGGTGGACTGCGGATAGTGCTTGAAGAAATGCGCGACCGCCGTGGCCATGGTGTTGACGTGGCCGGGCGTGCCGGTCATGGCTTGCGCGATCATGTTGCCGTCGGGATCGTAGACGCCTGCCGAAAGGTCGCCTGCCTCGCGGGTGATGGTGCCGAAGGCGGTGCGGAGCAGGGATTGCGCCTGCTCCTCGACCACCGCGATCAAGCGGTTCCACATCACCTGGGTGCGGATGGCGGAGAGCGCGGCGTTGCTCATCTGGTTTTCTCCATCACGATGTAACCCAGGCTATTGATCCGTGCACGGAAGTTCGCGGCGACCACCGTCGAGGTTTCGTGCTCGGCGATGATGGCGGGGCCATTGAGCGCCGCACCGGGCTTCAGATCGAAGCGCCAGTAGACGGGGGCCTGAACGATTCTGCCGAGTGCTGCGTCATAGATGCGGCGCTTGCTGCGCGGCGCCGCGGGTTTTGCGGCAGAGGTTTTGCCGGCTTTCTTCGGGCGCGGGGCTTGCGACGAGATGGTGACGGACCAGGTGATGGCTTCCGCTTCCTGATTGGGAATGCGGAGGCCATAGACTTCCTCGTAAAGCCGTTCGAACTCGGCTTTCAGTTTCGCGCCGTCTTTCTCGCTCAAGATCCGAAGTGGAACAGAGACTCTGATTTCGTGTCCTTGGCCCACATAGCGGCAATCGGCGACGATGCGGGTGTAGAGTTTTTTGCCGCGAAGGGCAGGCGCGACAACGGCGGTTGCATCGGCGCGCATCTGCGCGAGCAGCGCGTTGACGCGCTTGACATCGAGGTCTTCGAGCGAGACGACGGCGCTGCGGGTAATCTCGTAGGAGATCGGCGCGCGCAGAAAGCCAATCGCGGAACCCACGCCCGCACCGGCTGGAACCACGATTTTCGAGATGCCGGTCTTGTCGGCGAGGCGGCAAGCGTGGAGCGGTGCGCCGCCGCCAAAGGCGATCATGGTGCAGGCGGTGATGTCGCGGCCGCGTTCGATGGCATGCACGCGCGCGGCATTTGCCATGTTCTCTTCGACGATTTCGGCAACGCCGGCAGCCGGCCAGTGATCCTTGAGATCGAGTGGATCGCCGATCTGGCGTTGGAGGGCATATCGTGCAGCGTCTTCGGCGAGTGCGATCTTGCCGCCAGCGAAGTATGCGGGATCGATCTTGCCGAGCGCCAGATTGGCGTCGGTGACAGCGGGTTCCGTTCCGCCGCGACCATAAGAGACAGGCCCCGGTGTCGAGCCGGCGCTGTCCGGCCCCACGGTGATGCGGCCCAGCTTGTCGACGCGCGCGATCGATCCGCCGCCGGCGCCGATCTCGACCATTTCAATGACCGGAATGCGCACAGGGATTCCCGAACCTTTCATGTCACGGTAAGCGCGGGCGATCTCGAACTTGCGGGCGCGCTCGGGTTCGCCATTCATTAAGAGGCAGATTTTCGCGGTGGTGCCGCCCATATCGAAGGAGAGCACATCGGGCAGCGCGCATTCGGCGGCAATTTCGCCGGCGAGAATCGCTCCGCCGGCGGGGCCCGACTCCACCAGGCGGATGGGAAAACGCGTGGCGGTGTCGAGCATGGTGAGGCCGCCGCCCGACATCATGAGGAACAACGGCGCATCGAGGCCCGTGGCGGCGAGGCCGTGCTTCAGGCGTTCGAGATAACCCGCCATCAGCGGGCGCACGTAAGCGTTGGCGACGGTTGTCGAGAAGCGTTCGAACTCGCGGATCTCGGGCGCGACTTCGCTTGAGATGCAAATGGTGACATGCGGAGCAAGATGCGGGCGCAGCAATTCGCGCACGCGCTTTTCATGTTCGTCGTGCGCGTAGGCATGGAGAAAGCCAATCGCGACCGCGCCGGCATTGGCTTGGTTAAGCTTCTCCGCGATGACGGGGATTGTCGACTCATCGAGCGGAATGAGCACATCGCCCGAAGCCGAGATCCGTTCGCGCACGCCGAACCGCAGCGGGCGCGGCACAAGCGGCGGCGCGCGGTCGATCATCAAGTCGTAGTGGTCGAAGCGCTTCTCGTAACCTTGCTCGATGATGTCGCGGAAGCCTTCGGTGGTGATGAAGGCGGTTTTTGCGCCCTTGCGTTCGATGAGGGCATTGGTGGCCAGCGTGGTTCCGTGAATGAAGACCGATACATCCCGCGCTTCGAGGCCCGACTCTGCAAGCACAAGCTTGATACCATCCAGTACGCCCTGTTCGGGAGCCGACGTCGTCGTGAGCACTTTGCCGCTCCAGCGGCGGGAGCCTTGTTCGAGAACGATGTCAGTGAATGTGCCGCCGATATCGGCGGCGAGTTTCGCAGGGCTGGCCATGGCCGCTTATGGCAAAGAGGCTTGCGTTTGAAAAGCGGCAGCGCGCATAAGCGTCGCATGATTTGGCTGAACGAACCTCCGCAATGGGCGGGCGATGCGAGCGCCCTCACGCTTACCACTGGTCCGGACACTGATTTCTGGCGCAAGACACATTACGGCTTCATTCACGACAACGGGCACTTCCACGGCGAGGAGGTCAAAGGAGATTTCACCGCAGAGGTGATCTTCAGCGCGGACTATCAGGCGCTTTACGATCAGGCAGGGTTGATGCTGCGGATTTCGCCGGATACATGGATCAAGACCGGCGTCGAATTCGCGCATGGTCACTGCATGCTGAGCGCGGTTGTGACGCGGGGCGTGTCGGACTGGTCGATCAGTTCGGAAGTTGGCGTGAAAGATGAATTGTGTCTGCGGATAACGCGGAAGGGCGATGCGGTTTGCATCCAGTGGGCGCCCGCATCTGGAGGCCCGTTTGGAACCCTGCGGCTCTGCGCATTTCCGGAAGGCGGCGCGCGAGTGGGGCCAATGGCCTGCTCGCCAACGCGGGCGGGGCTTATGGCCAGATTCCGCGACTTTCGCATTGGCCCGGCAATCGATTTCGCGGCCTCGGTTTAATTCGCGAATCAACCGCCGTCTCAAGTAGAAGGCCTCCAACAAAAGGGAGATTTCTCCATGCGCAAGCTTGCTTTCGCGCTCGCCGCCACGGTGGCGTTCGGCATTCCGGCCGCCGCCTTCGCGGCCGACACCAAGATCGGCATCCTGATGGATGTGACCGGGCCGATCGCCAGCTTCATTCCGCCGATCCAGAATGCCGCCAATCTGGCGCTCCGGCAGGTGAACGAGCAGGGCGGCGTTCTCGATGGCAACGCCACCGCGGTGTTCGAAGACACGACCGGCACGGCCAAGGGCGCTGTCGAGGCCGCGGGCAAGCTGGTCAAGGAACACAATGTTTCCGTAGTGCTCGGCGCTTTCATGTCCGCGACCACGATCGCTGCCGCGGAAGAAGTCACCATCCCTGCGGGCGTTGTTCAGATTTCCCCCGCCGCGAGCTCCGACGCCATTTCGGCCATGAAAGACAACGATCTGGTGTACCGGATCGCCGCATCAGACCTTCAGCAAGGCGAGGCGCTGGCCAAGATGGCGATTGATGCGGGCATCAGGAAAGTGGCTGTCACCTATGCCGATGCCGGAAAAGGCGTGGCGGCTTCCTTCGTCGAAGCCTTCAAGGAGGCGGATGGCGAAGTGACCGGCAGCGAAGCCCATGGCGAACGGAAAGGTTCGTACCTGGCGCAGCTCGACACGCTTGCGAAAGGCAAGGCCGACACCTTGGTCGTTTTCGCGAGCGCCGGCGGCTCCGGCGCCACGATTGTGAAGGAAGCGATCGAAGGGAAACTCTTCTCCAGGTTCGTCGGCGGCGAAGGGCTTCGCGATGGCGCCCTGATCAAGGCCGTTGGATCCGGTGCGCTCAAGGACTCGTTCTTCTCAGCACTCGCAGCCGCCGATGAGAGCCCTGGCCGCAAGGCGCTCCACGAGGCGTTCAATAAGGCGTTCAAGGACGGTGCGGACAAGGCCTTCGTCGACCAGACCTACGACGCCACGTTCCTGGCGCTGCTGGCGATCGAGAAGGCTGGCTCTCGCGACAAGACTAAGATCGCGGCTGCGCTTCGCGAGGTTGCGATGGCTCCTGGCGAGAAGGTCGGCCCGGGCGAGTGGGCGAAGGCGAAAGCGCTGATCAAGGACGGTAAGGACATCGACTATGAAGGTGCTGGCGGCGCTTACGAGTTCGACGCCAATGGCGATGTGCTGGTTGAAATCGGGAAGTTCATGGCGGATGGGGACGGTTTCAAGCAGGTTCCGATGACGGACTAGGCCTCGGCTGCCCCAAAAGCCGCCACAAATCCCCGTTACCTAGCCCTCCATGGGGTAATCCTTAAGACAGCATTTACCATCTTCGCTCAGGGTTTTACTCCGACGGCGGCTAGATTCCGGGGTGTTAGACGTGCCTTTCTCAATGGTTAACAGACGTCAGGTAGCGGGCCTTTTGGGCGGCGGATTGTCGCTGCTGGCAACGCGGGCGCTGGCGCAGCAGGCGGAGACCACCGCCTCGATCACCACGATCGCGCCTCAGACCGCGATGGGCGGCAAACTCGCCACCCGCACCGAAGTTCTCGAAGGCCGCAACGAACCGGCGATGCTGACGCTTGACTCGCTCCGCCTGCACGACGGCGCCATCGCGATGTACGAGGAGATCGTGGCGGGCGGCGGCTGGCCGCAAGTGCCCGGCGGAAAATACAAGCCTGGTTCCAAGGGCGCCAGGATCGCCACGCTGCGCCAACGGTTGGTGATGGAAGGTTATCTGCCTTTCGATGCGCTCTCCGTGGAAGAACCCGAGACCTACGACGACGATATGGTGGAAGCGGTGCGCGCGTTTCAGGTGAACCACGGCATCGCGCCCAACGGCGTCGTCAACGAGAGGACGCGCCTCGATCTCAACATCACCGCCAAGTCGCGGCTCTTCGCGCTCCGCGATAACCGGCCGCGCATCGAAGCCTATCTCGAAGGCCTTGGGCCCCGCAATATTCTCGTCAATCTTCCGGCCGCGCAGCTCGAAACGGTGGAGTTCGGCCAAGTCTTTTCGCGTCACAACGTTGTGGTGGGAAAGCTCGAGCGGCCTTCGCCTTCGCTCAAGAGCCAGGTGAGCGATATCGTGTTCAATCCGTATTGGAACGCACCCGCCTCCATTGTCGAGAAGGACATCATCCCGAAGTTTCTCAAGGACCCGGGTTATCTCGACCAGATGCGCATCCGCGTGTTCGATGGCGTGGGTGGACCCGAAATCGATCCGTTCACGGTCGATTGGGTGAACACGCATCCCGAGCGCTATCACTTCCGGCAGGAACCCGGCGAACACAACGCGCTCGCCACGGTCAAGATCAACTTCCCCAACACGCACATGGTCTATCTGCACGATACGCCGCACCGGGAGAACTTCGCCTCCAACGCGCGCTTCGAAAGCTCGGGCTGCGTGAGGATCGATCAGGTGCGGACCGTGATCAACTGGATCATGCAGGGCCGCGACGGCTTCGACGAAGGCACCTTCGAAATGATCGCCGCGAGCGAGGAGCCGCATACGGTCAAGATCGAGAACGGGCCGGACATCCGGCTCATGTATCTCACCGCCTGGGCGACAGACGACGGCCGCATCAACTTCCGTCCCGACATCTATGCGTTGGATGGCATGGGCTTCGTGCTGGGTCAGCCGGAACCATCGGACGCGATCTGAAATTTCGATTGCCTTTGCGTCACTGTGTTCTCCGTCACAGCGGACCTTTCTCATTCATTGAATAGTGGCACTGGAAGCTGCTCGGCTTCCTTGACAAGCAACAGCCCCTGTGGCCGTATCAAGCCGGATGGGGCGAATTCAATCTCTTGATTAGGGGATGGCGCCACCATGGCAATCACACAGACAAATACGCAGATCGTCAACACCGCTGGCCTTGGGGCGCAGCAGACCGGTGCGCTCACCACGAAGCTGACCAATGGCGGCTACGTGGTCGCCTGGAGCACCAACATCGGTGGGCAATCCGACATTCTGTTCCAGCGCTATGACGCGCTGGGAAATACTGTCGGCGGACCGACGGCGGCGAATACGACGACGGCCGGTGACCAGGTTCTGACCGACATCGTGGCGACCGCTGACGGCCGGTTCACTCTGGCTTGGACATCAGGCACCAATGCCGTCACCCGGTCGTTTCTCGGCGCCAATGGCGGCGCGACCAGTGCGGAAGTTGTCACGGCCCTTGGCACCACCGCGACAGGTGCGCAGCTCATTGCCGTTTCGGCCTCGAGCTACAAGCTGGTCGCCACGTCGGAGAACGCCGCGAATCGCGACTATGATCAGGCGACCTACACCACCGCGGGTGCAGTGGTCACGCCACCTTCCACCATCGGGACCTTCGCGGGTTCCATTTTGGAACTGGTGGACGGCAATGTGGCGGGCGAGCAGATTGCGCTTTCCGAGAGCGGCATTGCCATCTCGACGAATGGCACGAGCATCCTGATCTCTCCCCAGATCGACGATATCCTGAAGCTGCAGAACGGACTGCATGTTCTTGCTCCTTCAGTCAATTCGAGCATGGGCCTTGTCGCATTTACCGGAGCGGGAGGCGATCTGTCTGGCTACACGGTCGACAACACGAATATCGTCGGCAGTGTGTTCGGCGGCGCCGGACAGGTTAATCAAGCTGTGTTCGACCGCGAGATCGTCAATATCGGCGGCGGGCGAATTCTTGTGCTTTGGGTTGCAGATACCGGGCACAATTTTGTCAGCGGTGCTGATCCCGACGGTATTTATGCCGTCGTCTACAATACGAACACGGGATCCAGCGAGGCGGCAGCATTGGCGCTTGCCACATTCGGCCAGGGCGGCATTAGTGCGGTTCCCGATCTGCAGGCGATTTCGATTTCAGCCGAGGTTCTTCTCGATGGCCGCGTGGCGGTGACATGGAACCAGCGCAACGGCCTGACGAATCAGGACGTGTTCACGCGCATTCTCGATGCCCGCACCGGGCCGGTGACTGTGGCCGGAACGACGGGCGCGGACGCAATGGTGGGCACCGCGTTCGACGACACGTTCTCCGGCAATCTCGGCGCCGACGTGATCGACGGTGGCGCCGGTTCCGATACCGCGAGCTATGCGGCGATCGCCGCCGCCATCAAGGTTGATCTTCAGAATGCGATTCTGAACACAGGCGAGGCGGCGAGCGATACGCTGATCTCGATCGAGAACATTATCGGCACGGGATTGGCCGACGAACTCTATGGCAACGCAGTGGCGAATGCCTTGGCGGGCGGGGCAGGTGACGACAAGTTGTTTGGCCGCGACGGTGCTGACGCATTGAATGGCGATGCCGGGGCCGATCTGGCCGACGGCGGCGCCGGCGATGACTTCGTCAACGGCGGAGATGGCAACGACACGCTGGTCGGCGGGCTTGGCGCCGATACCATGAATGGCGGCCTCAACGACGACACGATCAACGGCGGCGACGGTGACGACTCGGCTCTCGGCGGCGACGGCATCGACAAGATCTATGGCGCCGGCGGCAACGATAACCTTCAGGGCCAGGCCGGCAACGACTTCATTGTGGGCGGCGATGGCGATGACACGATTGCGGGCGGCGATAGCAACGATACGATCAACGGCGGCAATGGCAACGACGTGATCGATGGCGGCCTTGGCAATGATGTGATTGCCGCCGGCGCCGGTCTCAACGTGGTCGATGGCGGCCTTGGCACCGATGCGGTGACCTATGCCAACATTCTGGGTAGCGGCGGCACGGAATTCTATGTCGACCTTGATCCGGCGGCCGATCCCATTGGCAACATGGATGGGTTCACCGCCGACGACGATCTGCTGATCGGCATCGAGAACATCCTCGGCTCGGAGGGCAATGACTACCTCGCGGGTAATGCCGGCAACAACGTGCTGCGCGGCAATGGCGGCAACGACACATTCCTGGCGCGCAGCGGAGGCGACACGGTGATCGGCGGAGCCGGCAACGACCGCCTCATCATCGAGAATACGGCGAGCGGCAGCGATACCTTCGCCGATTTCACGCAGGGCCAGGACAAGATCGTGATCGTCAGCAGTGGTTTTGCCAACGTGAATGGCGGAACTGCGGTGTTCACCTCGAACGCCACGGCGACAGTGGCCGCCAGTGGCTCGCCGCAGTTCATTTTCGACAACGCGGGCGCGGCCGACCTCGGGAGATTGTTCTTCGATGCCGACGGCAATGGCGCGGGCGCTGCGATACAGGTCGCGGTGCTGAAGCCAACGCTTCCCGGCGCAGTCGTACTGAACATTAGCGATTTCGAGTTCATTTGAGACTCAACGATTGCGGAACGGGAGTAGCGCTTGCTGTTCCCGTTTTTGGCAATGCGCTTCAGACATGACTCATCGAATTGTGGGACCGGTCGCACCGTTCCTCGGCCTCCTGTTGTTTCCCCCGGAGACGAGGGGTGCGTGAGCGCTGCTCAACGCGGGGTGCGACTCTTGTTTAAAGTCGCGGAAAACTGCGCTTTGCAGCGCTCACGCCGGCAGGATGT
>JBJXGL010000273.1:0-8851 GCA_046160365.1 Aestuariivirga sp.
AAACGGTTCAGATTTTCGGCGATCTCGGCTTTGCGGTGGCGGAAGGTCCGCATATCGAGGACGACTTCCACAATTTCGATGCCCTCAACATGCCGCCTGAACATCCGGCGCGGCAGGAGCACGATACGTTCTATTTCAACGAGAAGCCGGATGGCACGCGCATGGTGCTGCGTACGCATACGTCGCCGGTGCAGATCCGCACCATGCTGTCGGAAAAGCCGCCGATCCGCATCATAGCACCGGGCCGCACCTTCCGCTCCGACTCGGACATGACCCACACGCCGATGTTCAACCAGATCGAAGGCCTCGTCATCGATGAGACCACCCATATGGGCCATCTCAAATGGGTGCTGCACGAATTCTGCAAAGCCTTCTTCGAAGTGGACGATGTGAAGATGCGCTTCCGCGCCTCGCATTTCCCCTTCACCGAACCGTCGATGGAAGTGGACATTAACTGCTCCTGGGAAGGCGGCCAGGTGAAGATCGGTGTTGGCGATTCCTGGCTCGAAATCTTAGGGAGCGGCATGGTCCATGCCAATGTCATCAAGGCGGGCGGCCTCGATCCATCGAAGTATCAAGGCTTCGCCTTCGGCATGGGCCTCGACCGCATCGCCATGCTGAAATACGGCATCCCAGACTTGCGCGCCTTCTTCGAAGCCGACCTCCGCTGGCTCCGCCACTATGGCTTCAAAGCCCTACAAGTGCCAACGCTGGCGGGAGGGCTCAGTTGAAGTTTGCACTGATGCTTGCCGAGACGTTTCACCCGGTTCTCAAGTCTGCGGGTTATCGAAGAAGCGCTCAACACTGGCATAAGATGGATTCAAAAGTTGTGCAGGTCGTCAATGTCCAGCAGTCCCGCTGGGGAAACTGGGCTTATGTCAATTGTGGACTTTATCTGAGGCGTTCGAAAGGCGTCGACAAGCCAAAGGAGTATGAGTGTGATGTTCGCTTCCGTCTGGAACAGGTTACTCCAGGCAAGTTGGGTGATTTAGTTCACGGGAAACTTCACGACCTACTATCAGAGAATCCAAAAGAACCAAACAACGCAGACGCCGAGTCAATTGCCGAAGCATTGGTGAACTATGGCCTTCCCTTTCTTGCAAAGTTTGAGAGCATAGAAAAAATAGACATATTGGCTGCAAGCTCCACAGGATCTGAGCCGATGGTGGATTACTTCGCAAAAGAACTCATGGACAAGAATGCGGAAATCAAAGCGGTAGCCAAATGAAATTCACCCTCTCCTGGCTCAAGGATCATCTCGACACCAACGCGTCTCTCGACGAGATCGTGAGCGGCCTCATTGGCGTCGGGCTCGAAGTTGAGGATGTGAGCGACGCCGGAAAGCAGCTTGGCGCGTTCAAGGTGGGATATGTTCAGGAAGCGGTGCAGCATCCCAATGCGGATCGCTTGCGGCTGTGCAAGGTCGAGACCGAACAGGGCCTGATCCAGGTGGTCTGCGGCGCGCCTAATGCGCGCACCGGCATGAAGGGCATCATCGCGCTTCCCGGCTCTTATATTCCCGGAACCAAGATCACGCTCGAGAAAGGTTCGATCCGCGGCCAGGAATCGCAAGGCATGCTGTGTTCGGAGCGCGAACTTCTCATCAGCGACGAGCACAACGGCATCATCGAAGTCGCAGGCGACTGGCCCATCGGCACCCCGGCCTCCGTGGCGCTTGGCCTCGACGATCCGATGATCTACATCAAGGTGACGCCGAACCGTCCCGATGCGCTTGGCATTCACGGCATCGCCCGTGACCTCGCCGCAAAGAGTTTGGGCAAGCTTAGGCCGCTCGATGCAGCGCCGGTCGCTGGCACCTTTGATTCACCCATCAAGGTGACGCTCGATTTCCCGAGTGGAGAGGCGAAGGCCTGCCCGCTCTTCGTTGGCCGCTATTTCAAAGGCGTGAAGAACGGCCCCTCGCCGCGGTGGCTGCAGAAGCGGCTGCGCGCCATCGGGCTTCGGCCGATCTCGGCGCTGGTCGATATCACCAACTACATCACCTTCTCCTATGGCCGCCCACTGCATGTCTTCGATGCGGACAAAGTCGCGGGCAATATCCGCGCGCGCTTCGCGACGGATGGCGAAACTATCGCCGCACTCGACGGCAAGACCTACACACTCGACTCCTCGATGACCGTGATTGCCGACGCCGAACACGCCGAAGCCATCGCCGGCATCATTGGTGGAGAAGCGTCGGGCTGTTCCGAAACCACCGCCAATGTGTTCCTCGAAGCCGCCTACTTCGATCCGCTGCGCACCGCCGCCACCGGCCGCAAGCTCGGCATCCTTTCGGATGCGCGTTACCGCTTCGAGCGCGGCGTCGACCCCGCCTTCACGCCGGTGGGCGCCGAACTCGCCACGCGCCTGATCCTCGAGCTCTGCGGCGGCGAGGCCTCGCACATCGTGACAGCAGGCGCGGTTCCCAACACCGCCCGGAGCTACACACTGCGGAAGAACCGCGTGAAGACTCTCGCCGGCGCCGATATTCCGTGGGCGGATCAATTGCGCATCCTGCGCGAGCTTGGCTTCAAGGTGACCGAAGCGGCAGGCGGCGCATCCTGCGCCGCGCCGTCGTGGCGTCCCGATATCCAGGGCGAGGCCGATCTCGTCGAAGAGATCGCCCGCATCCATGGCCTCGATAACATTCCCTTCGCGGCAATGGATCGCAAATCGGCTATCGCCAAGCCGGTGCTGTCGCCACTCCAGCGCCGTTTGCTGGCGGCACGCCGAACCCTCGCCGCGCGCGGCTTCAACGAAGCGGCGACCTGGGCCTTTCTGCCGGAAGCACACGCGAAACTCTTCGGCGGCGGCCAGCCGGAACTGAAGCTCGCCAATCCGATTTCGTCGGAACTCTCCGACATGCGGCCATCGCTGCTGCCAAATCTTGTCGCGGCAGCAGGCCGCAACATGGCGCGGGGTTTCGGCGATCTCATGCTTTCGGAAATCGGCCACGCCTATGCGGGCGATGCGCCAGAGCACGAAACCCTCCGCGCTGGCGGCATCAGGCGGGGAAACGCGGTCTCGCGCAATTGGCACGGCGGCGCGCGCGCCGTCGATGCTTTCGATGCAAAGGCCGACGCGATGGCCGTTCTCGAAGCGGCGGGCGCTCCCATCGCCACGGTGCAGACGGTTGCCGGTGCGCCACCATGGTTCCATCCCGGCCGCTCCGGCACGATCCAGATGGGGCCGCAGAACAAGCTCGCCTGGTTCGGCGAGATCCATCCGCGCGTGCTCTCGGCCATGGATGTGAAAGGCCCGCTCGTGGTATTCGAAGTGGTCCTAAACGCGATCCCCGCGTCGAAAGCAAAAGGCCTCGCCCGGCCCGCACTCGTCGCGTCGGATCTCAATCCGCTCACGCGCGACTTCGCCTTCGTCGCCGATGTTGGAGTCGAGTCCGACAAGCTGGTGAAAGCCGCGCGCAACGCCGACAAGGCGCTGATCGCCGATGTCTCTGTCTTCGATGTGTTCCCGCTGGATGACGGCAAGCGCTCTCTCGCCATCGAAGTGACGCTGCAGCCGCGCGAGAAAACGCTCACCGACGAAGAGATCGAAGCCGTCTCGGCCAAGATCGTTTCCGCGGTTCAGAAGGCGACGGGAGCGACGCTTCGCGCGTGATCACGCCATCGTATAGGCCGTCTTGACCGCAGTGTAGAATTCGGCCGCGTAGCGGCCCTGTTCGCGCGCGCCATAACTCGAGCCTTTGCGGCCGCCAAAGGGTACGTGGTAGTCGACGCCCGCTGTCGGCAGGTTCACCATCACCATGCCGGCCGCCGATTTCTTGCGGAAGTCAGTCGCGTATTTGAGCGACGTCGTATAGATGCCCGACGACAGGCCAAACGGCGTGTCGTTCGCCACCGTAACAGCTTCGTCGTAACTCCCGACCTTGATGACGGATGCCACGGGGCCGAAGATTTCTTCGCGGTTGATGCGCATGGCGTTGTTCGTGTTGATGAACAGCGCGGGTGAAAGATAATTGCCCTTGGTATCGCGGTTGAGCCGCTCGCCGCCCCACGCGAGTTCGGCGCCTTCCGCTCGCCCGATGCCGATATATTTTTCGTCCTGCGCCATCTGGCTTTCGTCAACGACGGGGCCGATCTGCGTGCCGTCCTTCAGTGCGTGATCGACTTTCAGAGTCTTCAGTGTGCTGACCATTTTCTCGACGAAGGCGTCATGCACCTTGGACTGCACGATGAGACGCGAGGACGCAGTGCAGCGTTGGCCGGTCTGATAGAACGCGCCATCGATAGCGCCCGCGACGGCGGCATCGAGGTTGGCGTCGTCCATCACGATCAGCGGATTCTTGCCGCCCATCTCAAGCTGGAACTTCGCGCCCCGCGAAACGCAGGCCATCGCCACCTTGCTTCCGGTCTCGACCGAGCCAGTGAAGGAGATGGCGTTCACATCCTTCGACTCGAGCATGGTCTGACCCACCACGGAGCCACGGCCCATCACGAGATTTAGAACGCCCGTTGGCAAGCCCGCGCGGGACGCGATCTCGGTCAATGCCCAGGCGCAGCCCGGAACGAGATCGGCCGGCTTGAAGACAACCGTATTTCCGAAGGCGAGGGCCGGCGCCATCTTCCACGCCGGAATGGCGATGGGGAAATTCCACGGGCAGATGAGCCCGACCACACCCAGAGGCTCGCGCGTGATGGTAACGTCGACGCCGGGGCGGATGGAGGGAACGGCCACGCCTTCGATGCGCAGTGCCTCCTGCGCGAAAAATTTGAAGATCTGGGCCGCGCGCATGGTTTCGGCTACGCCGTTGCCGAGCGGCTTTCCTTCCTCGCGTGCCAGCAGTTTGCCGATCTCATCCTTGCGGGCGAGGAGTTCGACGCCAATCGCTTCAAGAATATCGGCGCGCTGCTGCGGCGTGGTGGTGGCCCAGGCGGGAGCAGCGGCTTTGGCGGCGGCGATTGCTTCCTCCGCTTGGGCGCGGCCAGCCTGCGCATATTCGCCCACCACATCGGTTACGTCGGAAGGATTGATATTAGGCTTGGCGCTCTCGCCCGCGACCCACTCGCCATTGATGAAATTCTTGTGCAACGTCATGATGGATGATCTCCCGCTTTCGGCGGCGGAACCTAGCACGGGAAAAGAGCGAGGCAAGGATGCGGATCGGACTGATTGGCGCTGGACTGATGGGGCGCGGCATGGCTGCCAGTCTCTTGGCGCATGGCCATGAGGTGGCCTTCACCGTGCATCGCAATCGCGATGGGTTGGACGCGCTGACGGCAAAAGGGGCTCGGGAAGTGAAGGGCGCTGCCGGGTTGGCGGCGGCTTCGGATGTAATCCTCATCTGTGTCACGACGTCGAACATTGTGGAACAGCAGATCGAAGCGCTGAAACCGCATCTGCGAAATGGCATGATCGTGCTCGATGCCGGAACATCCTTGCCCGAAGTCACCCGCCGGATTGCCGGCGATCTCGTCGGCATCGGGGTTTCCTATGCCGACATTCCGCTGACCGGCGGACCTGATCAGGCCGCACGTGGCGAGCTCGGCGTATTGTGTGGTGCGGACGATCATACTTTCAAAACTATTGAATCTTTGTTGAAATCCATCGCAACCACTGTACGCCATATGGGGCCTGTCGGTTCGGGTCATACCGCGAAGCTCATCTCCAACTTCCTGGTCACTGGCATGGCAGCGCTGGTGGCGCAGAGTTTCGCTGCGGCGCGGGCTGCGGGGCTGGAGTGGAAGCCGCTCTATGAGGCGATGCTCAATGGCTCGGGCAACTCCGGCGTCTTGCGCAAGATGGTGGAGCCAGCGCTCTCCGGCGATTTCGATGGCTACAAGTTTTCCGTCGCCAATGCCGCCAAGGATATCGGCTACTACCGCGATCTGGCGGCAGAGCTGGGTTGCGATGGCGATTTGGCGGAAGCAGTTGCGTTGGTCTTCGTCAAGGCTCTAGAAACCGGCGATGGCGGGCGTTGTGTCAGCCAAATGCTGAACCTCTGAATGCGTGAGCTGATGCTGCAACTCAATCCCAATATAACCGCCATCGAAGAAGAAACCGCCTTCACGGTGCTGGATCGCGCCAATGCGCTGAAGGCACAAGGCAAGCCCATCATCAATCTCGGCATCGGCCAGCCGGATTTCACGCCGCCACGGCACATTCTCGAAGCGGCGGAGAAAGCGGTGCGCGACGGGCCGCATGGATACTCCTCTCCAGCGGGATTGGCGGTGTTGAGAGATGCGGTGGCTCAATATGTGGGGACACGCTTCAAGGTGCCCGTTGCAGCCGAGGAAGTGGTGATCGTGCCGGGCGGCAAGGTGACGTTCTTCTTCGCCTGCCATCTCTTTGGCGGGCCTGGTGCTGAAATTCTCTATCCCGACCCCGGCTTCCCGCCTTACCGCGATGCCATCCGTTCAAGCGGCGCCAGGGCTGTGCCCTATCCCATCCGCGAGGAGAAGAGCTTCGGCTTCGATGCCGAGGAAGTGCTGTCGCTGGTGACGCCAAAAACGCGGCTGATCATCATCAACTCGCCGGCGAACCCGACAGGTGGTGTGGTGGAGCCTGCGGAAATCAGGAAATTTGCCGAGGGCATCGAAAGGCACCCGCAAGTGGCGATCCTGTCGGACGAGATCTACAGCCATCTCGTCTATGAAGGCGCGGGTTTCACCAGCTTCTTCGAGTTTCCGGAACTCCGGGATCGCACCATCATGCTCGATGGCTGGTCCAAGACCTTCGCCATGACCGGCTGGCGATTGGGCTTCGGCATCTGGCCGCGCGATCTGGTCGAGATGGTGAAGAAGATGATCACTGTGGATCATTCCTGCACCAGTGTTGCCACACAGATGGCGGGTCTTGCCGCGATCACCGGGCCGATGGATGAGATCGAAGGCTTCAGGCGCAGTTTCGAGAAGCGCCGGGACATCGTGGTTGATGGCCTCAATGCGCTTCCGGGCGTCACCTGCCGCAAGCCGGGCGGGGCGTTCTATGCCTTCCCAAACATCAAAGGCACGGGGCGGCCATCGCGCGAGCTTGCCCGCGATCTGCTCGAGAAGGCCTATGTGGCGCTAATCCATGGAGAGAGTTTCGGAGCCAATGGCGAAGGTTATCTCCGCCTCTCTTATGCCGCGAGCGAGGCCGACATCCGCGAAGCGCTGAAACGCATGCGCGATTTTCTCGCGTGACCGGATCGCTCTACGCAAAGTTCGAGGAAACCTTCCGGCGGCTGCCGGAGAAGATCGCGCTTCGAACGCCAGTGGCGCGCACCTGGACCTTTGCGGAGCTTGAAGCCGAGGCCTGCCGCTATGCCAATGCGCTGGAAGCCTTGGGGCTTGAGCCTGGCGACAGGGTGACGGTGCAGATCGACAAATCTCCGGCCAACCTCTTTCTCTACCTCGCGGTCCTGAAAACCGGCGCCGTGTTCCAGCCACTCAACACTGCTTATACCGAGTCCGAAACGGAATTTTTTGTTTCGGATGCGAATCCAAAAGTCGTCGTTTGCGCGCCTTCAAGGCAGCGCGGAATGCGCGATCTAGGTGATCGCCATCAGGTGCAGGCGGTGATGAATCTCGATGCGGAAGGAATGGGGAGTCTTGCCGATCTCGCCGCGCGAATGGATGCGAGGCATCAAACCGTCCCGCGCGTGGCCGGCGATCTCGCGGGGCTTGTCTACACCTCCGGCACTACCGGCCGCGCCAAGGGCGCGATGATCACCCATGGCAATCTGATCTCCAACGCCGAAACCCTGGTCAAGCTCTGGCGTTTGGAGGAGGGCGATACACTGCTCCATGCGCTGCCGGTGTTTCATGTCCACGGGCTGTTCGTTGCCATCAATACCGCGCTTATAGCGGGCGCCGGGATGCTCTGGTTTCCGAAGTTCGATGCGGCATCGGCGATGGCGCATCTGCCGCAAACGACCGTGCTGATGGGGGTTCCGACATTTTACACCCGGCTTCTCGAACAGACGAGCTTCGCAAAGGAAACCTGCCGCAACACGCGGCTCTTCATTTCTGGTTCGGCGCCGCTGCTAGCCGCCACGCATCAGGAATTCTCCACGCGCACGGGCCACGCCATTCTTGAGCGCTACGGCATGACCGAAACTGGCATGATCACATCCAATCCCTACGACGGTGCGCGGGAAGCGGGCACCGTGGGCTACGCATTGCCCGGCGTTTCGGTGCGCATTCGCGGCGAACAGCCAGGCGTTGTCGAGGTGAAGGGCTCGAACGTCTTCAAAGGCTATTGGCGGCTGCCGGAGAAGACGGCGGAGGATTTCACGGCGGACGGTTATTTCATCACCGGCGATGTAGGAACGCTGGCCGATGACGGACGCCTCACGATTGTGGGCCGTGCCAAGGATCTGGTGATCTCCGGCGGCTTCAACGTGTACCCCAAGGAAATCGAGCTGCTGCTCGACGAAATGGAGGGCGTTGTCGAGTCTGCGGTGATCGGCGTGCCGCATCCCGATTTCGGCGAGGGCGTTGTCGCAGTTTTGGCGGTAACGGAAGCCTGCGCGGACGAGGCGGTTATTCTCGGGTCTCTTCAAGGCCGATTGGCCAAGTTCAAACTTCCGAAGCGCATTGTCAAAGTCAGCGATCTGCCGCGCAACGCCATGGGTAAGGTGCTGAAGTCAGCACTTCGCGAAAATTATCGCGAGACTTTCAAGACATCCTGATCGCCACCGCGCCAGTGACAATCAGCGCCGCGCCAAGGGCGCGGGGCATCGTGATCTTCTCGGCGAGAACCCGCGACGACATCAGGATCACAAACAATATGCTGGTTTCGCGCAGCGCCGCCACGGCGGCGATCGGCGCTTTCGACATCGCCCAGATCACGATCCAGTAGGCGCCGGCCGAAAGTGCCGCTCCAAAAATCCCGCTCTTCAGGAACGGGA
>JBJXGL010000274.1:0-9085 GCA_046160365.1 Aestuariivirga sp.
GATGGGACAGCCCATGGGGCAGGGGGAGACCCGGCTGGCACATCGAATGCTCCGAAATGAGCCGGAAATATCTAGGCCAAGTCTTCGACATCCACGGCGGCGGCCTCGATCTGATCTTCCCCCACCACGAAAACGAACTCGCCCAATCCCGCTGCGCCTTCGGCACGAGCGTGATGGCGAATGTCTGGATGCACAACGGCTTTCTGCAGGTCGAAGGACAGAAGATGTCCAAGAGCCTGGGGAATTTTTACACGATCAGTGAGCTGCTCGACACTTCCAACTTCGGCGGTCGCAAGTGGCCCGGAGAGGTGTTGCGGCTTGCGATGTTACTTTCACACTATCGCGAACCAATTGACTTCAGCTTCAGTCGTCTTCTTGAAGCGGAAAGGATGCTTGCAAGGTTCAAGGAAATTGCAGCTGGCAGAATCGATCGGAGGCTCGACAGAAGTCTGCATGATCAGTTCCATTTGCAATTGTCTGATGATCTGAACACTCCAATGGCATTGAGAGTTTTGGATCAAGCTTCCGCGGATTTGTCTCCTCGAACTGCTTATACTTTGTATTGCTGCTTGAAATTTCTCGGGTTCTCTGGAAACAGGACCAAGCTCGCAACCACGTCTGACAAACTGACGTCAGTCGTTAAAGCTGTGAGCCAAATGACAGCCGGAGATTTCAATCGGCTAATGGCGTCAGCCGTTCGGCATACCCATTTTCCTAGCGGGAGGTTGAAACCAGAGGCCGAAATCCTCGACAATCTGTACAAAATCTATCAGCTCGTAAATGAGCACGGGACATTTTTTCAAAATTGGGCGCAGAATGATGCCAATCTGAGGCACTACAGATTCGTTTTCTCGGTTGATCCACGAGAGAGCGAAATTGACGAACTAGTTGCGTTGCGCCTCGAATCCCGCAAGGCCAAGAACTGGGCCGAGAGCGACCGTATCCGCGACGAGCTTGCCGCCATGGGCATCGCCATCAAGGACAACAAGGACGGCACCACCTCCTGGGAGGTGAAGCGATGAACCGCGCTCCCATGTCCCAAACTACCAAACTCTCTCACCCTTCCCCCGTTGGGGGAAGGTGGCGCGAAGCGCCGGATGAGGGCCTTGCCAGCGGCGCGGCGCAAGATGTTTCTGCACGAAGCCTTGCATCAAGGCCCTCATCCGCCCCTTCGGGGCACCTTCTCCCGATGGGAGAAGGGTGGACAACCAGTCATCAACAGCTTCCCTCCTTGCAAGGTGGAAGAGAAACTGTGCGAAACTCTCCATGACCCGCGAACGCCTCTACCTCTTCGACACCACGCTCCGCGACGGGCAGCAGACGCCGGGCATTGACTTCTCCCTTGATGACAAACTCGTCATCATCGATATGCTCGATCAATTGGGCCTCGACTATATCGAGGGCGGCTATGCCGGCGGCAATCCAACCGACGTGGCGCTGTTCGGCGAGGAGCGCAAGACGCGCGCGACCTTCACCGCCTTCGGCATGACCAAGCGCCCCGGCCGTTCGGTCTCGAACGACGCCGGCCTGCAAGCCCTGCTCTCCGCCAAGGCGCAAGCGATCTGCTATGTCGCCAAATCCTGGGACTATCATGTGCGCGTGGCGCTCGGCTGCACCAACGAGGAGAACCTCGATGCGATCCGGCAATCCGTGGAAGCCGCCAAATTCGCGGGGCGCGAAGTGCTGGTCGATTGCGAGCATTTCTTCGATGGCTACAAAGCCAATCCCGATTACGCGCTCGCTTGCGCCAACGCTGCATATGAAGCAGGCGCACGCTGGGTAGTGCTGTGCGACACCAATGGCGGCACGCTGCCCGGCGAAGTGTCTGAAATCGTCCGTACCGTGATCAAATCCGTGCCGGGCAAGCACCTCGGCATCCACGCTCACAACGACACCGAACATGCAGTGGCGAATTCGCTCGCCGCCGTTGATGCCGGCGCCCGCCAGATCCAGGGCACGCTCAACGGCATCGGCGAGCGTTGCGGCAACGCCAATCTGGTGTCGGTCATCGGTACCCTGGCGTTGAAGAAGACATACGCAGACCGCTTCGAAACCGGCATCGGCCCCGAGAAACTGAAAGACCTCACCCATGTATCCCGCGCTTTCGACGAGTTGCTGAACCGCGCGCCCAATGCGCAGGCGCCTTATGTCGGCAAGAGTGCCTTCGCCACCAAGGCAGGCATTCACGCCTCCGCCATCGTCAAGGAGCCCGAAACCTACGAACATGTGCCGCCCGAAACCGTGGGCAATCGCCGCCGCGTGCTTGTCTCCGATCAGGCAGGAAAATCCAATCTCATCGCCGAACTCGCGCGCATCGGTCTCGCCGTCGACAAGAACGACACGCGCATCGACGCGCTGCTCCGCGATGTGAAGGAGCGCGAGGCGCTGGGTTATGCCTATGACGGCGCCGATGCCTCATTCGAATTACTCGCCCGCCGCGCGCTTGGCACCGTACCGCGCTATTTCGAAGTGCTCTCCTTCCGCGTCATCGTGGAGGAGCGTGAAAAGCAGATAGTGTCGGAAGCCGTGGTCAAGGTGAAGGTGGACGATGAAATCTATCTGAACGCCGGCGAAGGCAACGGCCCGGTCAATGCGCTTGACGTGGCTCTGCGCAAGGACCTCGGCAAGTTCCAGCGCTTCATCGACGACATGGAACTCGTCGACTTCAAGGTCCGCATCCTCAATGGCGGAACCGGAGCCACCACCCGCGTCCTGATCGAAAGCCGCGACGGCAAGGGAGACCGCTGGTTCACCGTCGGCGTCTCCCCCAACATCGTCGAAGCCTCGTTCCAGGCGCTGTCAGACTCGATCATCTACAAACTGATCCGCGAAGGCGTGCCCGCCTGACATGCGGGCGGCACATGCGCGCCATGAGGAGCCGCCGTTTGTGCAGCAACGCTGCCGTCGCTAATCGCCCTCCATGTCCGTTATCGATCATCCCCGCTCCACGTCCCACATGAGCGAAGCAGAGAAAGGCGTTGTCTTCGCCATCCTCGCGCATCTGGCCTGGGGCGCGATGGCGCTGTACTTTGGCTTTCTTCGCCACATTTCGCCCATTGAAATCGCCGTGCATCGCGGCCTCTGGTCGCTGCCGCTCGCAATCGCCATCGTCTGGTGGCTCGGCCAATTCCCGGAAGTGCGGAAAGCCGCCGTCAATCCGAAGATCGTGGGCATCATGGCGCTGTGCGGCGGGCTCATCGTCTTCAACTGGGGCTTCTATGTGTGGTCCATCATGGTGGGCCGCACACTGGAGTCGAGCCTCGGCTACTACATCAATCCGCTGCTCAATGTCGTCGCGGGCTATCTGTTCCTCGGCGAGCGCTTCAAGCCCGCGCAACTGATCGCCATCGGCCTCGCCGTGATAGCCGTCCTTGTACAGACGATTGCCTCAGGCGCGGTCCCTTGGCTCGGCCTCATGCTCGCCTCGACATTCTGTCTCTATGGCTTCCTCAGAAAAACCGTGTCCGTCGGCGCGACCGAAGGTTTCCTCATCGAAATCGCCATCATTTCCTTGCCGCTGCTCGGCGCGCAGGTCTGGCTGATGAGTCAGGGCGCCGCTCATTTCGGCGGCAACATCTCCGACACGATGCTCTTGATCGGTTGCGGCGTGCTGACAACAGCAGCACTTGTATGCTTCGCCGCTTCGATCAAGCGCATCCGTTATTCGACCGCGGGCCTCCTGCAATATATCTCGCCGTCACTCGTCTTTCTCACCGCCGTCTTCGTCTTCGGCGAGCCGATGGACAAATGGAAGCTCACGTCCTTCATCATCATCTGGGTAGCGCTCGCCATCTTCTCCTGGTCGGCACTCCGCGACGAGCGCGCCAGAAAGATGGAAGCCGAACCGCCGGTTTAGCGTTCGGTCGATCAAAGCGTCTTGACCGGTCTTGATGACGCAGGACGCGAGCTACAATTTCTACGTGAACTAGCCTCACGTCTGCCCGGATCGCCGAACCGTGATATCCGCAGATGGAATTGTGCGCTATGAAGTGACGTTCCAGAGTGCGCCCGCGCAATTCCGCCGCGGTGCGCCGTGCAGCTGGATCCGGAGGATTGCCATGGCCGTCGACATCTCGGCAACGCAGACCGTCACACTGATCACCGACGTCGATGGCGACGGCGTGGCCGATCCGGGTGATGCCGTTCAGTTCGAAGTCGCGATCCAGAACAGCGGCACGACCGACGCGACCGGTGTCGCGTTGAACGAGACGCTCGACGGCATGACGCTGGTGCCGGGCTCGATCGCCGCATCCGCCATCGCCTTCGACGATGCCTATGACGCTTTCGGCAATGTGGCGCTCACGGTGCCGGCCGGAACCGGCCTTCTCGCCAACGATGTCGAGATCATCGGCCCCGACACCCACACGGTGACCGCATTCGACGCGGCCTCGGCCAATGGCGGCACGGTCAGCGTCAATGCCAACGGCTCATTCACCTATATCTCCGCGCGCGGATTCGAGGGCACCGACACCTTCAACTACACGATCACCGATAGCGACGGCTTCACCTCGACGGCGACGGTGACGATGGATGTCGGCCCGGCGGTGTGGTTCATCGACAACACGGCGCCTGGCAGCGCCAACCTCGGCACCCAGGCCGATCCGTTCACCTCGATCGCCGCCTTCAACGCCGCCCAGGGCACCGCGAACGGGCCGGACGCCGGCGATTTCATCTACCTGCGCGAAGGCACCTACACCGAGGCCGACGGCATCAATCTGGGGACCGGCCAGACGCTGATCGGCCAGGGCCAGAACCTGGTGGTCAACGGCATTACCATCGAGACCGGCTCGCCCGGCCAGACGCCGACCATCAAGACCAGCGGCGGCGGCAACGACGGCATCGATCTTAGCCAGAACAATACGATTTCCGGCCTCAACGTCGACACAACGTCGGGCTCCGGCATCGGCATCGACGACAACGGGAACAATGTCGGCACGCTCACCATGTCCGACATCAGCGTCAGCACCAACACCGGCGCCGGCATCCTCATCGACCAGGGCGGCACCGTCTCGATCACCGGCGCCGGCAACACCATCGTCTCGACCAGCGCGACTGCGCTCAACATCACGAATACGACGATCGGCGCGAGCGACCTCACCTTCCAGAGCATCTCGGCCGGGAACAACACGGCGGCGGTCGATCCGGTAAATGCCATCGTCCTCAACAACACGGGATCGGCCGGCGGGTTGACGGTAACCGGCACGGGCACGAGCACCTCGGCGACGGCGGGAACCGTCGCGGCATCGCTGGGAACCGGCGGAACCATTCAGAACACTTCGGGCGACGCGATCGTCATCACCAACGCCTCAGGCGGCGTCTCGCTCGTCAGCATGGTCATCGGCAACAGCGCCGCAAGCGGCGCGTCGGCCGGTGCGGCCGTCAACATCGGCGGCGATGGCATCAGTCTATTGAACGCCGACAATATCGTCCTGCAAAACGTGCGGATCGGCGATACCGGCGGCCATGGTGTTGAAGGTCAGAACGTGACCGGCTTCTCCGTCATCAACACCGACATCCTGAACTCTGGCACCACCGACAACGAGGACGGCCTCAATTTCAACGGCGAGAGCACGAACCAGATCGATGGGACGATGCTGATCAAGAACAGCATCATCGCGGCGTCTTTCGAGAATAATATCAACGTCTCCAACACCTCCGGAAACCTTGACGCGACGATTGCCGGCTCGACTTTCGGCACGGTTAGCGACCCGAACGGCAATGACAGCGTGTTATTTGAGACGCTCACCACCGGCCAGATGGATGTGGTGGTCACGACAAGCAATTTCACCGCGGCCCCCGGCGACCTGTTTCAGTTCACCACCAACGGCACCGGCGGCGGCGTGCGCGACACGCTGTGGTTCAAGGACAACACGCTTTCGAACAACCACCCGACGATCGCCACCGGCGGCGGCGGCACGTCCATTTTCTTCGGCTCCTCCGGCGGCGCCGCCTTCAACATCGAGAACAACACGTTCAGAGATGCCGTCGGAACCAACGTGCTGATCGCCAAGACAGCGAACAACGCCGCGCTCGTCGAAGGTTACTTCCAGAACAATACGATCGGCGTTTCCGGCATCGCCAATTCCGGATCGGAGGAGGGATCGGGTCTCAAACTGCAGACCCTCGGCGGCGGCACGTTCAACGTGGCCGTCGAGGACAACGACATCTACGGCTACAACAATTTCGGCATCGAGGTTCTCGCCGGCGGCGGCGCATCGGCCACGGGCGGAAACGTCTTCGCGACGGTCACCGGCAACCTGGTTGCCGAACCGGGCGACACGCTGGGAGTTCAGAGCTTCCCCAAGAACGGCTTGCATCTCAACATCGGCACGAACCCAGGCGACACCTTCCTCGCCTATCTGCATGCGACCGGCAACGACTTCTCGGCCTCCGGGCTCGATGCGATACCGGCCACCGTCGGCGATATCGACATCCGCCTGCGCCAGCGGCAGGCCACGACTGTCGAGCTGCCGGGATACACTGGCGCCAACAACGACAACGCCGCTGTCGCGACCTTCGTCGGGAACAACAACACCGGTGTGGAGACGTTTTTGGTTTCGAACACGGTAGCGACCGGCGGCGGCTACATCAACCACGCGATTCGTGCGCTGCCGACACTGTTGCCAACGCCCCCGGCTCCGCTGCTCGCGTCGGTGGGGATTGTAGGGCCGGGAGGCGACGATACCCTGACTGGCTCGACCGGCGACGACGATCTCGTGCCATCCGGCGATCCTGGTCCGGCGTTATCGGGCGACGGCATCGTTGGTGCCGGTGAACTCGGGGCGCTGGTGGATGCGGCGATCGCGCGGTGGGCGGCGACGGGGTTGTCGGCGGCGCAGATCGCGGCGCTCGAGGCGGTCGAGGTCAGCGTCGGCGAATTGAACGGCTTGCAGCTTGCCTCCTTCTCGACCGGCCAGATCACGCTCGATGACGATGCCTTCGGTTTCGGCTGGTTCGTCGATGCGACGCCGCTGGACGACAGCGAGTTTGCGGGCTCCGGCGGGGCGGCGGCGGGCAGGATGGATCTGCTCACCACCATCATGCACGAGATGGGCCATGCGCTGGGGCTTTCGGACAGCTACGCGCTCTCCGACAGCGGCGAGATCATGTATGGCTACCTCATGCTCGGCGAGCGGCGGGTACCGCTCACCGGAGACGCCACTGGTGCTGTCATCGGTTCCATCACCGAGGAGGAGTTCCTCGGCGCGCCCGTCACGGTCGGCACGCTGCCGTCCGGCCAGCAGGTGATCATCCGCTGGCAGGCGACGATCGATCCGCAGACCGGGCAGCTCATTCTCAATCCGGTCAACCAGGGAACGGTGTCGGGAACCAACTTCGCCAACGTCCTCACCGACGATCCGGCCGTGGGCGGGGTGGCGGACCCAAATACGACTACGCTCGATTCCCTCACCTTGGGCAACCTCGTTTTCAACGACGAGAACGACAACGGCGTGTTCGACGCCGGTATCGACAATGGCATCAACGGCGTGACGTTGACGCTCTTCGCCGACGATGGAACGACAGCGGGCCAGCTCGACGGCAGCGATACCCAGGTCACCACAACAACGACCGCCGGAGGCGGCCTCTATTCATTCGCCGGGCTGGCGCCGGGCGACTATATCGTCCGCGTCGATCAATCGAACTTCGACGCTGGCGGCGTGCTTGTAGGCACGCCACGCTCGGCGACGGGCTCTGCCGATCCGGACGACAACACCGAGAATGACGACAATGGCGCAGTGGCAGCCGGCAATGGTCATGTCACGTTGCCGATCACGCTTGCCTACAACACCGAACCGGTTGCCGGAACAGGCAATGACACCAACAACACGCTCGATATCGGTGTGCATGCCGATGATCCGGCGATTGCGGCAGACGACGCCTTCACAACCGATGAGGCAACCAGCGTCTCGTCGAGCGTCTTTACCGGGACCGGAGCCGATTCAGACGCGGACGGCGATTCGTTCTTCGTCACCGCGATCAGCGCTGGCGGCATGGTCGGCACGCAGTTTGCGCTGGCCTCGGGCGCGCTGCTGACGCTGAACGCCAACGGCACGTTCAGCTACGATCCGAACGGCGCGTTTGACGCGACACCCACCCTGGCGTCAGGCGCCTCAAATACGCCGGCGACCGACAGCTTCACCTACACGATCACCGGCGGCGACACCGCGACGGTGACGATCACCATCAACGGGCTCGACACCGACGACACGCTCGACGGAACGCCGGGCTTCGACACACTCGACGGCGGAACCGGCGTCGACACGATGACCGGCGGCGATACCAACGACCATTATTATGTCGACAATTCCAACGACAGCATCATCGAGACGGCGGGCGGTGGAGCGGTCGACGGCGCTATCAGCACGGCGAACTACACCCTTCCCGACAATGTCGAGGTGCTGGTGCTGACCGGCATGGCCGATCTCAACGGTACCGGCAACGGCGGCGTCAACAAGATCTACGGCAATGCCGGCCAGAACGTGCTCAATGGCGGAGGCGGCGCCGACACGCTTTACGGCGGAGGCGGCAACGACACGTTCATCGTCGACAATGTGGGCGATGTGGTGCGCGAGATCGCCGGTGGAGGAACCGATACGGTCGAAAGTTCTGTTACCTACCGTCTGCTGGGTCATGTCGACAATCTGACGCTGACGGGAGGCACGGCGACCCACGGCCTGGGCAACGGCGATGCCAACACAATAACCGGCAATACCATTGGCAATGTCCTTGTTGGTTACGCAGGCGCCGACACGCTGCTGGGCGGCAATGGCAACGACAAGCTGGATGGCGGCGATGGCAGCGACCGGTTGTCCGGTGGAACCGGGCTCGATCAGCTGATCGGCGGCGCCGACGCTGACACGTTCGTGTTCGACACAGCGCCAGTTGCAGGCAATCAGGATTCGATCATCGGCTTCACAACTGCGGATACAATCGAGATATCCGCGGCGGCATTCGGCGGCGGACTTGTGGCTGGCGCGTTGGCAGCCGGGCAGTTTGTGGCCAATGCCACCGGACTTGCTGGAGATCCGGATGACCACTTCGCCTATCAGACAACGTCTGGCCGCCTCTTCTTCGATGCCGACGG
>JBJXGL010000275.1:0-4925 GCA_046160365.1 Aestuariivirga sp.
TTTCTTCTACCGCCGGCCCGCGCCGGTGACGGAGGCCGACCGCCACAGCGCCTATCCCGGCTGCTATGCGCTGTCGAAGGTGCTCGAAGAGGTGATGCTGGAGCAATACTACATCCAGTACGACTTCGCCGGCTGCTGCCTGCGGGCGCCCTGGATCATGGAGAAGGACGATTTCAAATACACCATGTCGTTCGGCGAGGACGTGTTCGGCGGGCCGCGCTGGATCGATCTCGTCGGCAAGGACCGCGCGGCCGGCTATCGGAAAGCCGGCACCGTGCCTCTGATGCTGGATGCCGATGGTTCGCCGATGCGGCGCAACTTCGTGCATGTCGACGATCTGGTCGACGCCATCCTGAAGTCGCTGGATCATCCGGGCGCGCGGCAGCAGACCTTCAACATCTGCATGGACGAGCCGGTGGATTACGGCGCGGTCGCCGCGCATCTGAAGGCCAAGCGCGGCCTGCCGTCGGTGGAAGTACCGACGCCCTATCACAGCACCTGGCTGGACAACACGAAGGCGAAGTTCCGCCTGGGCTGGCGCCCGCGCTATGACCTAAAGAAGCTGGTGGACGCGGCCTACGACTATACGCGCGCCGCCAACGATCCTCGGAAGATCTGGTATCCGGGGTAGAGAAGAAACATGCTGGCACGATCGGTTGCTGCGGTATTTGCCTAGGTCGCTAGGTGCGATCCAGAAGCCGGTCTATCTCGTGAACCTGGGCGGGTGCAAGCGGGCCGAACTGCATTGCTCCGGCATTCTCAACGGCCTGTGCCTGTGTTCGGATACCTGGAATAGGAATCGTTCGATCGTCACGCGCCCATATCCAGGCCAAAGCGCCTTGAGCCAAAGTTCGCCCATCGCTTGTCAGAACTTCTCTGACAGCGTCCAGCTTCTTGAGCCAAACTGCAGACGCGCCGCCTCCTTCCTCAAAATACCGCAGCCATTGCGGCGGCCTGCTTCGGATATCGATCGACGATAGCCGACTGGATGTTGTGAACTTTCCTGTCAGGAAGCCCATGGCGAGGGGCAGGCGGATGACGCTGGCAAGATCATGCCGCCGTGCCACGTTCAGCAAGTCAGGCGCATCCTCGAATACGTTCATGTCAAACTGTACGGCCGTGCAGTTCGGTCGGTCCGCCAATGCCTCGGCACGATTGGGATCGTCGGTGCTCCAAGCATAAAATCGAATCTTCCCGGCTTCGCATAGCTGATCCAATGTATCGGCGACGTCATTTGCCTGATCGATCTGCAGGTCGCCGACGTGGAGCTGATAGAGATCGATCCAATTCGTTTGAAGGCGATTGAGGGAGGCTTCGCATGCCTTGCGGATGTAGCTGCGAGACACGTCAGTGCCCGTCAATTCCTTGGTCGATGCGTCATAGGTATTGCCGAACTTGGTCGCCAGCAACACTCGGCTGCGTTTTCCTTTGAGAGCGTTGCCTAGAATTTGCTCGCTGTGTCCTGTGCCATAGGCATCGGCCGTGTCGAAAAAGCCTATGTCGGCGTCAAGAGCAGCATGAATGGCGCGTATCGACTCCGAGTCGTCCACTTCGCCGTATCCCAAAGGCGCACCAGCCGGATAGCGGCAGCCATGTCCGCTGTAGAAGGGGCCGCCGATGGCCCAGCAGCCCATTCCCATCAGGCCCGCGGTGAGCCCCGACTTCCCCAGTTTTCGCGGTCGCCATGCCTGACCGTTCATGTATTCCTCGTGCTGAAGGGCTCGATGTCCGGCCCGTTGCATATCTGAAAGGCGACAGCCAAACTCAATGCAAGTCAGCGCCAGATATCGCGAGATTTGCAACGAACATGTCCGAATTGGTCATTTCATGAATGAAACGCTGCATTGGGATGATTTGCGGGTGTTTTTGGCGGTCGGGCGTGCCCGTGGCCTTGCTGGAGCGGTTCCGGTCACTAAGCTGAGTGCCCCAACGCTCGGGCGGCGAATGCTGGCGTTGGAACGAGCGCTTGGCGTCTCGTTGTTCAAGCGGCACCGAGACGGTTACGACCTGACTCCAGCGGGCCAGAGCCTGTTCGATCAGATCAATCCAGTGGAGCAAGGAGCGCTGGCGATAGAAAGATGGCGGGCTTCCCTCAATCCGCAGCAGGTGGTGAGAGTGTCAGCCGGCGCCTGGATGAGCGTCTTTGTCGCTCGGCATCTTCCAGAGATCGTCGGTTCCGATGGACAGCCTCGGATAGAGCTGATCACAAGCCCGGCAGTGGCGGACATTGCCCGCCGCGAAGTAAATCTTGGCATAAGAAACCGTCGACCCTCCACACCGGGACTTGCTGGACGTCGCCTGGTTCGAGTCGAGTTTGCGATCTATGGGGCTCCTTCGTACGCAAGTAGACACCCAGAGGCATATGAGACAAATTGCTTCAGCCGATGCGAATGGCTTGCGTTTTCGCAGCCGGGCTTGTCTGTGCCTTCGGCCGTCTGGCTCGAGCAGCGACTTGAACGCGTTGCATTGTTGCGCTGTTCGTCGCCTAATCCACTTCTTGATGCGGCAGTTTCGGGCGCTGGTCTTTGCGTGTTGCCTTGCTTCATTGGCGACCGAGAGAATGGCCTGAAGCGGATGTCCGATCCAATTCCAGAACTCGGCCACGATCAGTGGCTGGTGAGTCACGATGACGACCGTCGCAATCGGGCCATTAGCCTCGTTGCAACCTCGCTTTCACGGCTGATTCGAAGTCAAAAAGCTTTGTTTGCTGGGGAAACCTACCGTCGACGGAATATGCAGGAAGCCCGGTAACAGCAGGGACATGCCCTTTTAAACCGCGTGAACCTATCCGCCGTTGAAACTGGCCTTCAGCAGGTTGCGCTCCACCGACTCCAGATGCTTGCGCATGCCGGCGGCGGCGCGGCCCATGTCGCGTTCGGCGATGGCGCCGACGATGGCGTCGTGTTCGCTGAAGCTGTGATGATCGGGGTCGGGCTTGACGGGATTGGTGCGCGGACGGCTCCAGGCCACGGCGCGGCGCACGGCGTTCAGCGTATCCAGCAGGGAGAGCAACAGGTTGTTCTGCGTCGCCTCGGCGATGACGCGATGCAGGCGGTTGTCCCAGGCCTCGTACTGGCGCCAGCTTGCCGCCTCGCGGCTTTTCTTCAAGCAGGTTTGCATTTCGGCGATCTGCGCCGGCGTGGCGTTGAGCGCCGCGAGCCGCGCCACTTCAGGCTCCAGCAGCAGGCGCGTGCGCATCACCTCCGCCGGATTGGTGCGATTAGAGATCGCGGCGATGTCGGCGACGGTATCGAGCGGGCGGTTGCCGAGGAAGGTTCCCTTGCCCACATGGCGCCAGAGCTGGCCCTCGGCCTCCAGCACCGCCAGCGCCTTGCGCAGCTCGGCACGGGTGACGCCCAGGACCTGTGACAACTCGCGTTCCGGCGGCAGGCGGCTGTCGGCGGCGAGCGGGGTCCTGGCGAGATAGGCGCGCAGCTGCGCCAGCGCCGAGACGCCTTCGGCGGGGGCGCTGATGACCTGGGCGGTTGCTGATCTCAGTTCCATGTGTTCAACCAATCAAGTAATTGGTTCGCCGATATGCACGGGAAATTCAAACAGGTCAAGCTTTCATTGACGGTGCATTTAAACCAAGTTAAACCAATCGGCGAATGATTGCAAAGAAGGGCCGCCAAGGTCGGGCGCGTTCGCAACACAGGGCTTGGGAGGAACCAATGGCCAGATTTCTGCGTCGTCTTGCCGGCGTTGCCGGCGCCGCGTTGATTGCCGCTATGCTGCCGCTGTCGCCGGCGCAATCCGCTGACAACAAAATCCGCATCGCTTTCGGCGATATCGCCAGCGTCGAGTCGCTGAACTTCCTGATCGCCATCGAGCGGGCGAAGGAGAAGGGCGTCGACATCGAGGTCACCTTCTTCAAGGAAGAAGATATCGCAGCACAAGCGGTGGTGAGCGGCGAAGCCGATGTGGGTGTCGGCACGCCCTATGCGCTGCTGCAGAAGGTGAAGGCGCCGATCCGGATGTTCTATCAACTCAGCACGCTGCGCTTCTATCCGATCGTGAATGTCGAGTTCTACAAGGAGTGGAAGGATCTGGATGGGCAGGAAGTGGCGGTGCATTCCCGCGGCTCCGGCACCGAGGCCATCATGAAGCTGATGGCCCAGCGCAACGGCATCACCTACAGCAACATCAACTATGTCGCGGGCGCGGAAGTGCGCGCCGGCGCGCTGCTGCAGGGCAATGTCAAGGCAACCATCGTCGACGCCGCGAACCGGCGCATGATAGAGGACAAGGCGCCCGGCAAGTTCGCCGTGCTGCCGATGGAGGGCGTGAACGCCAGCGACGAAGCGCTCTATGCCAACACCGAATTCCTGACCCGAGAGCAGGCGGCCGTGGACACCCTGGTGGAATCGCTGATCGCCACCTGGCGCGAGATCAACGCCAATCCGGCTGTCGTCGCCGACCTGCGCAAGCAGTACAACCTGCTGGCGGACCTGCCGGCGGATCTCGAGCCGGAGGTGGTCCCATATTTCGAGGAGTCAGTCGCCTCCGGCGCGTTTCCGGACAATGGCGGCGGCGAAACGGCGGCGCAGGACGATTTCGGCTTCTACAGCGTGGCCGGCCAGCTCGAAGGCGATCCAGCGTCGCTGAAGACCGAGGATTTCTGGGATCTCGGACCGCTGAACCGCGCGCTCGAAAAACTCGGCACCATGTAGGCGCCGGGCGATCCATTGACTTTACGTTTCGATGACGAAGCCGGGGCCCGCGCGGTCCCGGCTGTTTTCGCCGAGGGCGCGCCGGCAGAGCGGGACTATGCCTGGCTCTGGCGCCTGCTGTCGGTCGCCCTGTTCTGCGGCGCGTGGGAAATCGCCGGACAGATTCCCATCAACTACGCCTTTCCGCCATTCTCGGAAACGGCAACGGCATTCGTCACCATGATCGTCGACGGCAGCCTGCCGCGCGCCTCTCTC
>JBJXGL010000276.1:0-3355 GCA_046160365.1 Aestuariivirga sp.
CCACCACCGCCGCCACCGTCACCATGGCCATCCTCACCGCCAGCCGCTTGATCGCCATGTCCATGACCTTCCTTTGAAATTGGTCGTCGTCGCGGAGCAGTAACGGGGCCTTTCAGCAGGCGTCGCCACGCTCGCAATTCCGCATCACTCATGCGAGCGCCGCTGCTGGAGAGTTCGTCAAGGCGTTCTCGCAAACCCGATTCATGCATCGCGTGGTGACGTTGCTGCATGTTATGACAGATTTGTACGAACCGTCCCGGACTCGGGCGACGCGTGGAATCGATCACGAACGCGAGATAGTAGCCGACGATCGCCACGCTGGGCACGTTCGGAATCCTTGCGAGGATGACATCGCCGGGCTGACGGGTGAATTCCAGTTCGATCAACCGCTGATCGGGATTGAAATTGTGCGTGACCGTTCCGCAGCGCACCAGGACGACTTTTTGAATATCCGCAGCATCCGGCGTGACAATTTCCAAATCGTCTCCATGGCAGGCTTTGGGCGCGAGATCGGAGATCGATGGACGACGCCCGCAGAAATACCACGGTTCAAAAATCTCGATCCGCAATTCGCGATTGGTGAGGCCGGGATTCGCATTGAAGTTGGACCCCGCCACCCAAACCGCGCCGCTGGGCATCAGCAAAGCGACGCTATGATATCCGCGGACAACCGTGGTCGCTGGTAGAACTCGCCACGTCCCTTTGGCAGGATCATACGTTTCCGGGGCCCGCACGCCGGTCGCATCGTTGTTGCCCACTTTCAAACCACCTTCGATGAAAATCTCGCCCGTCGGCAGGATAATCGAATCCGCGTTTTCTCGAACGGGATTGAAATCACCGGGATTCGGATGGTCAGACATCATCCGCGGCGCGCCGATCCAACCCGCGCTGAGGTTGTCCATGTCCAAAATGAACGGCATCTTGCCTCCCGCCTGAAGGATGCGCGCCCGGTATTTGTTCGTCGGGGACAACGGCAGAAGCGCGGATGTCGTATCCTGGGCAAACCCGTTGTTGTAGATGCCTTCGGGCGGAGGCCCGATGACGTCGTCCCAATCGGTCGCATCGTTATAGGGATGCCAGCGCTCCAGCCGTCCATTGGTCATCGGCGACATCGAAATCACGGTTCCGTCGGGCAGGACATGCATTCGGGGATATTCATATTGCCGGGCATTGACCGTATCGATGTTGCCGTAATCGACATCGCCTACGATCGACCAGACTCCACTGGCAGCGTCGTAGAGCTCCAGCGAATTGTTGTTATGCCGACTGTCATCGACTTCGGGGTGACCGGAGATCGAGAGCACGCGTCCATCCGGCAGCGTCACGAGTGTCGGATACCATTTGCCTCCAGTCTTTTCGATGTCGAGACCCGAGCCAACTTCGGCGGCGCGCTGTGTCACCATCTTCCCCGTGACGTGCCACTTGTCATCGGCTGGATCGAAGATGTAGGCATCGCGAAGACCGATAAAATGCCCTACGGGATGGATGCCACCCCCGCCCCATTTCCGCGTGCCGCCTGCAGCGAGAATCCGTCCGTCCGCGAGTTGAGCATGCCCCGCACAAAACAGGTCGGCATTCCCCGGCAATCCCGTGACTTTCGTAATCGTGAAATCCGAACAGTTGAAGACGCGCGTATGATCAACATCTCCCGTCGTATTCAACGAACTCGTGTGCTGATCGCCGCCGAAGTAGACGATTTTTCCAGTGTGCAACAGCGCCGCATGCACTGCCAGAATCTCCGCGGCCGTGTCATTGCCGACTTGGAACCAGCGCCCAAGAAATTCCTGCACGATGACGGGCTTACTCATCCCTGAAACCATCATGCAAAGCCTCTGACGAGCAGTGACTTGATCACCGGGGTTCATCGTGCCGCTGACGGAAACGAAGAGATCTTTTCCGCCGCCCGCCCCAGTGCCGCGGAAAATGCCATTGATAAAGACATCGACCCGCGCACCAGGGACGAGATCGACAACGAAGACGCCTCCCTGACAGGCATACAGTGGCTCTTCGATCCGCGGCGGCAGAACACGTTCTGTCCGTCCCACCACGACCGACGGTGATTTGGAACTGACCAGTCCGCAGCCCTTTTGGACCGCGAAGATTTTGTCGTTCGCAATTAACAGCGGCGCGACGGGAACATCAAGTTCTGCCGCGTCCGCCACCCGGCTGCCGATCGGCGCACCGAGTTTCGAAGAGTAGATATAGACCCGCGCACCAATATGCACATTGATGACGCGCACCGCCGCGCCGCATTCGAAGATCGGATCGAGAATCTTCGGCGTCGGTAGCGAGATCGGGGCTTTGCTCACCAGAACACTCGTCCCGGGCAGACTCCATTCGCCGCACAATTCCTGAATCGCAGTGATGGTGACTCCGCCGACCAGTGGCGGCACGAGAAAATCGTAAGTGCCATCGACCGGTGACTCCGCCATGCCGAGTTCCGCGCCGTCCGCCATAATCTTGACTCGTGCTCCCATCACAAGGCCGCTCAGGATGACCGTCGTATGCCCCGCACATAATGGCGGCACAACGTGCGCTGCCGGAACCGGTGTGTTGTCTTGCACAACGACAGGAGTCGCATCCAGACTTCCCAATTTGCATTGCCCCCGCAGCTCCTGCCGGGCACTAATTGTTTCGCCAAGACTCAGGGGCGGCGTCACACCCATCCACAGTGAGTCGACATCAAAGCAGGCTTGGAGATTCGGACCAGCACTGCGCATTAGCGTTACGGTCGCGCCATGCACAACATTACTGACCGTCACGCGCCGCTCGCATTCCCGTAGAGGCGCATTGACGACAGGCTGCGGCAGTTCGCGAAGTTTTTCGGTCAGAATATCGACCGGCGGGCCGTTGGTGACGACACCCGAAATGCCGCAGGCGTTTTGCTGAGCTTGAATCGACATCCCCGCGTTGAGGGGAATGGACAGATGAAACCGGGCGTTGCCGTCGTAGCTCTCGCCGCTGCCTAGCAAGGTGCCGCCATCGCGCAATTCGACTTTTGCACCGGGAACGAGTCCTTCCAGCCAAACGCATTCGCCGCATTGATTCAAATGACTTCGAAATCCGACGGTCCCGACGACGGGCGGTTTGCTCTGGACTTCGACCGGTTCCGGCGATGGAATACTCGTCTCCATGCCCAGTTCTTGCTGCGCAGTCACCTCTTGTCCCGCTCCGAGCGCCGCGCCCAGATCGAACGTCTGATCTGGCCAGGTCGCAGTTCCCGACCCAACCGGCGCACCATTGGCGAAGATCGTGATTTTAGCTCCGGTGAGATGCCCCTGAACACGAACACGACCACTGCACTCGGACAGCGGACCAACGACTCGAGGAGGTAAAAGAGCCATCACCATCTCCC
>JBJXGL010000277.1:0-16408 GCA_046160365.1 Aestuariivirga sp.
CGCGGGATTGGACGCGCTGCGCCGCAGCCGCCGCTTTTCTGTTGACAAATAGGAAAATAGTCATATACTGAAATGATAGTGGGGCGGCAATCGGCCGCCCCACTTTCTTTTCCGGCGGGGAGGGCTGACATCCCGTGGCATCGCGACCGAAGAAATCGGGGAAGCGGCTGGCGGCGGACAAGGCGACTCCGGCTCCGTCTCCGCTCCGGCGCAGGCACTATGCGCCGCGGATGCATCAAGCGGCCCTGCACAAGCTGCTAAAGCGCTTTAGTGTCCTTGTTGCCCATCGCCGCTTCGGGAAAACCGTTTTCGCCATCAACCAGCTGATCGAGAAAGCGGAAAAGTGTGGGATGGAGGCGCCGCGCTTCGCCTATCTGGCGCCCTACTACCGCCAGGCCAAGAACGTCGCCTGGGATTATCTGAAGCGGTTCACCCGCGAGATCGACGACATCAGGCATCACGAGACCGAGCTGCGTTGCGATTTTCCCAATGGCGCGCGCATCACGCTGTATGGCGCCGATTTTCCCGACCGGCTGCGCGGACTTTATTTCGACGGGATCGTGCTGGACGAGTTCGCGCAGATGGAACCGCGCATCTGGTCGGAGGTCATCCGTCCGGCGCTTGCGGACCGGCTGGGCTGGGCGGTGTTCATCGGCACGCCGCGGGGGCGCAACGCTTTCTGGAAACTCTATGACCGGGCGCGGCGGGACAAGGACTGGTTCACCGCCATCTATCGCGCCAGCGAGACCGGCCTGATCGGCGGCAAGGAACTGGCGGCGGCGCGCAAGGAAATGAGCGATGAGGAGTATGAGCAGGAATTCGAATGCTCGTTCGAAGCGCCGCTGTCCGGCAGCTATTACGGCAAGCTGATGGCGCAGGTGGAAAGCACGCAACGAATCCGCGAAGTGCCCTGGGATCCGGCGCTGCCGGTGACCACGGCGTGGGATCTGGGCATCGGCGATTCCACGGCGATCTGGTTCTGCCAGCAGCTTGGCGCGGAGGTGCGGCTGATCGATTACCTGGAATGCAGCGGCGTGGGGCTCGACTACTACGCCAAGGCTCTGCAGGAGCGGCCTTATGTCTATGGCGAGCATCTGCTGCCCCATGACGTCCAGGTCAACGAGATGGGCACGGGTAAGAGCCGGCTCGAGGTGCTGGCGGCCTTGGGAATTCGCGCGCGGGTGCTGCCGCAGCTCAAGGTGGATGACGGCATCCAGGCGGTGCGGGCGCTGCTGCCGCGCTGCTGGTTCGATTCTGAGAAATGCGCGCGGGGGCTGGAGGCACTGCGCAACTACCGGCGCGCCTTCGACATCCATCTCGGCTATTTCCGGCCTGCGCCCGTGCATGACTGGAGCAGCCATGGCGCCGACGCCTTCCGCTATCTGGCGCTCGGCCTGAAATCCGAGGCTGAGAAACCCATGAAGAAGATCGAGTACCCCGAAACGGAGGTCGTATGAGCATCGAGTTGGAGCGGCGATTGCGCCAGTTGGAAGTGCGCGTCGATGAGTTGCTGCGGTCGCTGAGCCAACAAGCGGCGGCGGACGAAATGGCGGCCGGTGAACCAAAGCCCGAAGCCGCGACGACGCGCCGGCGGGATGCCAATGGGAGGTTTGTGCGATGAGCAAGATGACGGAAAGCGAACTAAAAGCCATCTTGTCGGCGGAGATCACCGATTCCATCGGCCATATCGGCGGCGAGCTGTCGGAACAGCGGCGCAAGGCGCTCGACTACTATCTCGGCCAGCCCTTCGGCAACGAGATCGAGGGGCGGAGCAAGGTGGTGTCGACCGATGTGGCTGACGTGATTGAATGGATTTTGCCGTCGCTGCTGCGCATCTTCACCGCCGGCGACGATGTGGTGCGCTATGAGCCCACAGGGCCGGAGGATGAGGAGGTGGCGCGGCAGGCGACGGAGTATGCCAACTGGATCTTCAATCGGGACAATGCCGGGTTCCTCATTCTGTACACTGTGATGAAAGATGCGCTGCTGCAGAAGAACGGCATCGGCAAGGTGTGGTGGGAGGAGACGGAGGAAGAGCGGCGTGAGGTCTACCGGCAGAAGACGCCGGAGGAGACGCAGATGCTCCTGGCCGATCCGGATGTGGAACTGCTGGAACTGCGCGAGTATCAGGCGGAGCGGATCGGCATCGATGCCACCGGCGCGGTGGTGGCCATGCCGGTCAGCTATCACGACGTCACGGTGAAACGCCGCAGCCGCAACGGCCGGGTGCGGGTGATGCCGGTGCCGCCGGAGGAATTCCTGATCTCGCGCCGGGCGCGCGGGATCGAGGAGGCGGCGTTTGTCGGCCATCGGGTGCGGCGCACGGTTTCCGAGCTGCTGGCGCTGGGCTATGACCGCAAGATCGTCGAGGCGCTGCCCGATGCGGTGGAGGACGAGCCCACCGGCGAAGAGCGGGCGCGGTTCGACTTCGACGACACCGGCGATCCCGGCGGCAGTCACGGCCTTAACCGCGCCATGCGCGAGGTCTGGATCACCGAGTGCTATATCCGCGCCGACTGGGACGGCGACGGCATCGCCGAGCGGCGCAAGATCACCGTCGGCGGCAGCGCCGAGGAGATCCTGGACAACGAGCCCTGGGATGGGCCGCTGCCCTTCATCTCGCTCACGCCAATTATCATGCCGCACCGGTTCTTCGGCCTGTCGGTGGCCGACCTGGTGATGGACCTGCAACTGATCAAGTCGACAATCCTGCGGCAGATCCTGGACAATCTCTATCTCAGCAACAACGGCCGCCATGTGATCAGCGACCAGGTGAACCTGGACGACATGCTGACGGTGCGGCCGGGCGGCATCGTGCGGCTGAAGAGCGGAGCCATGCCGGGCCAGGGGCATGTGCTGCCGCTGGATACGCCTCTGGTGGCGGCCCAGGCCTTTCCGATGCTGGAATATCTCGATGGCGTGCGCGAGGGGCGCACCGGCGTGACCCGCTATAACCAGGGGCTCCATGCGGAGACGCTGAACAAGACGGCGGCCGGCATCAACCAGATCATGACGGCGGCGCAACAGCGTGTGGAGTTGATCGCGCGCGTGTTCGCGGAGACCGGGATCAAGGACCTGTTCCGCAAGATCCTGGAGCTGGTGGGCAAGCATCAGAGCGCGCCGCGCATCATCCGGCTGCGCAATCGCTGGGTACCGATGGACCCGCGAAGCTGGAACACCCAGATGGATTTGTCGATCAATGTCGGGCTGGGCACGGGCAACCGCGACCAGATGCTGACCCATCTGCAGAACCTGCTGGGCATCCAGGTGCAGGCGATCAAGCTGCAGGGCGGCGTGGCCGGGCCGATCGTCACGCTGGACAACATCTACAATACGCTGGCGAAGCTGGTGGAGAATGCCGGGTTGAAATCGGTGGATGCCTATTTCACCGCGCCGGGGGCGATGCCGCCTGCGGCGCCGCAGCCGCCGCAGGCCGAGGGCGGGGCGCCGTCGATGGATCCGAATGTCATGGCGCTGCAGCAGAAGACGCAAGTGGACGCGGCGCGGCTCGCCTTCGATCAGCGGCGGGCGGCCGCCGACATGGAGTTTGATCGCGCCAAGCTGGCGGCGCAGATGGCGATGAAGCGGGATGAGCTGGCGCTGCGGGCGCAGCGGGCGGGTCTAGCGTGAGCGCGCGAGAGGCGGAACATCGCAGGGCGGAGCAGGCCCGGCGGCTCCTCGAGGATCCGCTGATGCGGGAGGCGTTCGCGGTCGTGGAGGCGGGCTTGCGGGAGCGCTGGCTGGCGACGGCGGAAGACGCGACGGCCGAGCGCGAGCGGCTGTGGCTGTCGCTGCGTCTATTGCGGCAATTGAACGGCTATTTGCAGGAAGCGGTGACGACAGGGCGGCTGGCGTCCCTCGCGGAGGCGGCTGAACGGTAGGGCGCGGGAGCGCCGGCAACAGACTTCACATCAACAATCGAGTTCGAGAGGCGGGGCGCACAAGCGCCGCCGCCTCTTTCGTTTTGGGAAGGAGAAGGGCAATGGCGTATCCAAGTCAGACGGTTGGTTCAGCTTATTCCGGTTTTCGGCACCACCCGGCAACGCCGAGTGGGTTGGTATCTCCCGAGACCTGGGATGAACCCGACGACACGCCGCTCTTCAAAACCCGCCGAGTCGGAAAGATCAGGAACCAGCCTGCATTCTTCTCAAGTTTCGATAAATGGGGTGATTCCGGCAACGACTTTTCTGACGAAGTGCTCTTGCACTACCCGGATCTTGATAACGACTCCCGGAATTTCCTCAAACATGGCCCTCGCTCGGCGGCGGAGAAGCTTGCCTATGCGCAGGAGGTGCATCCGTTGGCGCACTTGGATGCTGAACCAGCGTCGCAGGACATCCAGCGGAAGTTCGAGGAGTACGGTGATCTCGATCGGACGAGCTACTTTGTCGGGCCAGACGGCCGCGTCTATCTGCGCAACGAGGACTCCGAGGAACGGTCCGGCGCCAAAATCCGTCGCGGCTATGAGAATGCCATTGGGGGCTTCGCCACTCCGGATATTCATGAATCGCTGAGGCAGATCTCGGACGCAACGCGGTCAAAGCGCGCGGATGTCGAACTCTACAATCCACCTACGCTTCCGGAGCAAGAAGACCGTGAGCGCTTGCTGGCCGAGTATCGCATGAATCCCAAGGCTTGGCAGTCGGGACGGCGCGCCCCAGAGGAGGATCAAAAGACCTTCAGGGACGCCGGCTATGTCTGGGACGCAATCCTTCCATTCGCATATGCCGGTCCCGACGGTGTTCTCTACTACAAAACTGAATCAACTCAGCAGGATCCCCTTTCGGCATACAACAACGCTCGCGATTGGGTTGAAACACAGGAATACCTGCGCACCCTGCCGGAAGCGACGGCCGATGAACTCATGTTTCGGGCGATGGCGGCCGGCGGCATGATGCCAGGCGGGCGGCAGGTCCGATTCACAAACAACAATAGCGGAAAATTCATTGCGCCCGGGAGCATCGAGGCCCGCTCCGCAATGGATGCGCGGCTCAACCAAATCCCGCGCGTTGTTGAACGAATCAGGCTCGACGGTCAGAAGTCCTGGCGCCGCCCGAGCGAAAGCTATCGTGCGTCCACTCGCAATCGACAGCAAGCGCTCATCCGAGAAAGAACAGACTACCGCGCGCCCGTTCCGAAGGGGCGATACTGGGGTGGAAGCAAAGGAAGCAAACGTACTCAGGATCAGATCGAACGAATAACCCAGGCACAGGAGAAGTATCAGGGCCATATCCGACTGCATGGAGGCATTGGACTTGATGGTAGATCTTCAAAGGAACTCTATCTCCCGAATCGGGCTGCTACTCTGTTGGGGCGACTTGAAAGGTTGAGGCTTGACGGTCGATTAGGATCATTGAGATTGGATAAGACAATGTATAATCCGTATCGGTCGGATCCACGGTGGAGCAGATATCATTTCCGCACAATGACCAAGGATCCGAAAACCGGAAAAGCCACTTTGGACGAGTTGAACCGACAGTTGCGTGAGTTTCTATACACAGGTGAATCCAACTTTGGCTTTCTGAAGGACGACTAGCGAGCGATACTCTAGCGAGTAGAAGGATTGACAAAGCACACAACTCATAGTAGTACTACCAGCGTGGCACATAGCAAATGCAATTTGAACCCGCCTCAGAAAACTCTCGACATCGCATCAAATGGAGGAACGTGATCTTCCTCCAGAGAGATGAGGCGATGTTTTCTGAGGCGCTGCGCATGGAGTTTCCGGGCGTTAGGTTCTTTAGGATGTCGGTGAACTTCGAAAGGGATGATGTTAGGCGCATTGCGCTGCACGAGGTTCCCGACCTTGCAACACTGCACGACGATTCCCTGACAATTGTGTTTCCTGAAGTGCTTGGCCCAGTGCAGATTGATGAGCGACTTGCACAAGACCGCACTTGGTATCAGGAAAATCGCATACCTGATCACCGATACATGAGCTACCAGCGTGGCGGGTGGGAGTGGGAGACTTCGAGCTACTATCGAGATAGGCTCAGTTATGATCCGCCAACTCCGCAGGAAGGCATGATCCAGGCTGCCTGCTATATCGACTACCCCCAACACAAGATGCATCTGGAAATCATCAAGCGCGTTTGGAAGGCGATGTCGAAGGTGGCTATCGGTAAGTGCAAGGTCGGAACTCCTCAGACCAATGAACTGATGTTTGGTAGTGATGTTGTCCTCATGAGGGACCAGAGACATCGAAACCCTTGGATCGGCCATTGGGCTTTCCAATGGTGTCGGGAGGGTCTCGAAGCGGGGGAACGACGGAGGCTTGGCGGCGCCTTTCGTCCCTGCGATGATTGGGAAATGCCCAAGACTGTCGAGTATCAGAATCTGTGCCGCATCGTCGACGAAAAGTACGGCAGGGATTTCGGCAAAGCGCCAACGGAACCGAAGGGCTGATGTTTCGCAACCTAATACATGGATTGATGTAGCGTGTTTTCGCGCCTGTAATTCTTGTTTGCTGAGCGACGCTGGAGCCGTGCGGCGACGATGACAGTATCCGCCGCAATGGCTTCTAGGTACGGCCAAAATCCCACATCAGAAAAAACCCCACATCAGAAAGGACCATCATGATGACCGACGCAGCGACGCCGGGAACGGCAACTGCATCCGAGGATCCGACTCTGGCCGCAGCGGCCCGGGCGATTGAACGGTTTGAGGACCGCCGGCGGCGATCGGCCGATGACGAGTCGATCGTTGGCGGCGGTGATGGTGGCGGGCGTGAATACGGTTCGGTGGCTCAGGCCACGGTCACGGCAGATGATGAGTTGGCAGAGGCGGCAGAGGACGCTGAGTCTAGCGAAGGCGAATCGGACGACAACGCATCGCCCGATGAGCCCCGCTACCGCGTGAAAGTCGACGGGGAGGAGGCGGAGGTGCCGCTTCGGGAGCTGGTGCAGGGGTATCAGCGCGGCGCCGACTACACGCGCAAGACCATGCGCCTGGCCGATGAGCGGCGGGAGGTAGAGGAGCTGCGGGCGCTGGTCGAGGATGAGCTCGTCGCGGCGGCAACCGAGCGGCAGACTTTGGCTGAGCAGGCGGCGGGCGCGATTCCGGCGCTCCAGGCGCAGCTCGCAACGTTCGGCGGCGTGGATTGGCAACGCTTGGCGGTCGAGCAGCCGGCGGTTCATGCGCAGGCGCGCATGCTCTTCGACTCGCTGTCGCAGCAGCTGCAACAGGCGGAATCGGCGCAGGTGGAGGCTGCGGCCGCTGCGGAACTGCAACAGCATCGCAGCGCCGAGGAGCAGCGGCGCTACATTTCCAGCGAGAAGCAGGCGCTGATGGCGAGCGTGCCGGAAATGGCCGATCCCGCGCAGGCACCACGAGAGGCGGCGGCGCTGCACCGCTATCTAGCCGAGTCCGGTTACGCGCCGACGGAGATCGCGCGCCTGGTGGACCACCGGGATTTCGTGCTGGCCCGCAAGGCCATGCTCTATGACCGGCTGATGGCAAGTTCGGCCAAGGGCAGGGAGAAGCTCGCCGCTGCCGGACGCGTGCTGCCGCCGGGCGCAGCACCTGAGCGCCGCACTGGAACGAAGGAACGCCGCGCCAAGCTGATGACCCGGCTGACGCGCAGCGGCAGCACCGACGATGCTGCAAAGCTGATCGAGACGATGATCTGATCTTTCCGCCGGCTCACCGAATTCGGCGCCGGCGGCATACTAGCGGGTTACCTGCCGGCAAATGACCGGCGCGGCCCCGAAAACGACCTTCCTCATTCCGACAATCGCTGCGAACCGGCCGTCGCTCTCCGGGCGAACCGGGCTGTCCGACTGACTCTCGTGCTGCCTTAGGGCGGAGTCCATGAGGCCAACGGACTTTGCTGCGTTTTCACTGGCCGAGGCGTCCTCGCCAGGCCCATCGAAACCCAACTCAGGAGACAGCCAACATGGCACAACCCACCAATACCTTCGATTCCTACGACTCGCTCGGCAACAAGGACGATCTGAGCGATGTCATCTACAACATCAGTCCGACGCAGACGCCGTTCCTATCCATGGCGCAACGGCTGAAGGCGAAGAACACCTTCCATGAATGGCAGACCGACTCGCTGGCGACGGCGGGCCAGAATGCCGTGGTGGAGGGCGACGACGCCACCTTCGACGCGGTAACGCCGACCCAGCGGGTGGGCAACTACACGCAGATCTCGGACAAGACGGTCGTGGTCAGCGGCACGCAGGAGACCGTCGACAAGGCGGGCCGCAAGTCCGAACTGTCCTACCAGATCGCCAAGCGGGCGAAGGAGCTGAAGCGCGACATGGAGTTCATCCTGACCGGCAACCAGGCGTCGGCCCAGGGCAGCTCCGCCGTCGCGCGGACCTCTGGCTCGGTGGAGGCATGGCTGACCAGCAACGTCAACCGCGGCGGCGGTGGGGCGTCCGGTGGCTTCTCCGCCGGTATCGTTACGGCGGCGACCGACGGCACCCAGCGGGCCTATACGGAGACGCTGTTGAAGAACATCATCCAGGCCTGCTGGGCCAATGGCGGCGATCCCTCCACGATCATCGTCGGGCCGAAGAACAAGGCCATTGGTTCCACCTTCGCCGGCATCGCCACACAGTACCGCGAGAACAGCGGGGCGAAGCAGGCGACGATCATCGCCGGCGCCGATGTCTATGTCAGCGATTTCGGCGAGCACCGCATCTATGCCTCCCGGTTCTCGCGGGACCGCTCGGCGCTGGTGCTGGATATGGAGTACTGGGGCGTGTCCTACCTCCGGCCGGTCCAGCAGATCAAGCTGGCGCGCACCGGCGACAGCGAGAAGCGGCAGCTTCTGGTGGAGTACACCCTCTGCGCCAAGCAACAGGCGGCCTCCGGCGTGGTTGCCGACCTGACGACGCCGTAGGGCGATAACTGGCGGGGCGGGCCGTAAGGCCCGCCCTTGCTTTAATTCTCCATGATGCCGCGAGGAGATCCAAAATATGCCGCACTCCCGGATTAGTCACGATGACATGGACAGGACGCTATCCCGCCCAACGGCAAGATCGTTGCAGCACCATGTGCCTGCACATGCCAAGCCGCAGGGACTCATCGCACAGTTTCTTGAGCATCGGCTCAACGCCGAGAAGGGTAGCACTGCGGACCGGCGTACTGTGCCGGGTAAACACTGGGATTTACTGCCTCCTAGCTATGCATCGCGCTCAGGGGATGAAATTCCAGATTCTGTCATTCACTCATTCCGCGAGTCGTTGGATGCGCCGGAATTGAATTTTCTGAAGCGCGGGCCACGAAGTTGGCCAGAGGAACTCGCGTTTTCGCAACGCGTGCACCCGAAAAGCCATCGAACCGCCGAGGAGGCGCCGATAGAAGAGCAAAGGGAACTGCGGTCGAGCGGGAGCTTTGATCAAAGCAGCTACTTCCTGGGGCCTGACTTGAAGCTCTACAAGCGTCGTCCGGAAGACACTGAACCGCTCGCACAACGGCTGCGCCGTGGGCTAGAGCAGGCGATCGGCGGAATCGATCGGCCGCTGCTTGGCGATCTGGTTGGTGCTGCATTTGCACCTCCTGGACTCAGGGGCAAGGGTCCCGGAGGCGAGCGCTTCATACAGGCCAGGTATGGTGCGCTCGATCCCGAACCCCCGCCATTGCCGCCGAAAGTTCCCGAAGTCCGGAACATCGCAGACAAGTTCATGACGATTGCCGGCGATGTGGCAAGCCAAGGATTGGATGTTGGGGCGGGTGCCATGAGGCACTTCATCCATGGCGAGGGCCGTCCAGTCGAATACGACTATCGGATGTTTCGCAGTTTTCCTGTCGTGCAGGAGGCTGAAGGCGGCGCTCAGAAGCATATCGTGGATTGGATGCTGGCGACGCACCCCAAGAAAAGAGTCGCGGCCGGGAGAGGATATGTGGATGTCGACAGAGGCCTAGAAGAGATCAAGTCGGACCTTCTCAGTATGAATGATGGCGATACGTTGCATCGAGGCAGCCATTGGGACACGCAGTTCCCGTATTCGAAGCCCAGATTTTTTGTGCAGGCAGTTGGTCTCCGTTCGCTTTCACGTGATGCGAACCTGTTCGGTATGACCGGAGATGCGATGCTGCGCAGCGATGCCGGTTTGACGTTTCATCGACGTGGGAATCGTATCGACTTTAAGGGCAATGTTGAACACAACTTCGACGAGTCGTTCGCCTTCGAGCTTGACGGCCGCGGCGCGTTTTATGCGCCGGCATCCGGATCTTCGATTCCATGGGAGTTTTCGCAGGAACAGGGAGTGGCACTGCAGAACGCACGCATCGGCAAGCCATTTCGGACTTACTCGCATTGGACCAAGCCAGTCTCCGGTTCACTTGTTATCGATGACAGCGGCGGTCTCAAGTTGGATCAAATCAACTGGGGCAGTGCAGAGCCCCGAAGGAAATGGAGCGATGTGCCATGAGAACAAAAGGCCTCTGCAATAGTCGGCCAATGTTGAGGTCCAGGCTCTTCCTAGAGCATTTGGCTTGGACGACGTTAGGTACCCTGTGTTGGCAAATCTATACCCACCTCAATCTGACTTTTCTAAAAGAGCCTGGCATTGGCGACTGGCTGCGGACCTATCTAGGTGTCTACCTGTGGCTGAACCTTCCGCTCGCCATCTTCCTGTCTTGCGGCTGGCTGATGCGCCGAAAACTTGATGGGCCGGCCATTCGGACCGCCGATTCGAGTGCGAGGACTCCGAGGAAATGGCCCTTGGACATGCCGGCATGGTTTGGTGTTCAGGTGATTCTCGGGGCGGGGGCGGCCGGAGCCATCAATGTCCTGCTCATGATGGGCGTGGATCTCGGGCGGTCTTCCGATTGGCATTGGCTGCTGGTTCCCTGGGGCGCGGTTGGGATGGCGGTTTTCGCCGTCTCCGCGACCCGGGCGGTATTGTATCCGGAGGTTGGCGACGGAACGGGCGCGCAGGCGCCGCGGGCTTACGAGGCGAACGCGTATCTTTGGGATTGGTTCGGCGATGCGGTCGTCGCCGCCATATTCAGCGGCCTTCTGTCTCTGGTTATGATCGCAACCTTCGCCGGTAAGCTCACCCACGACGATTTTTCCGACTTTGCCGTGATAGCGGGGATCCTTCTTCTGCCGCTCTGCTGCATGTTCGTCAGGCATGTCGTCGCCTCGGTCTTGCGGTGGCGGCGAAGCATGGCAGGACGCTAATCCGCGCCAAGCTGATGCCTCGGCTGTTGCGCAAAGGCAGTAGGCTATGCCTTTGTTGACCTACGAAAGGGCGCATCCGATGTCGAAGGCAGTGACCCAAATCAGCCGCTTCCTCAGCCTGATCCTGCGGTATGAACCGGAGGCGGTCGGGCTTTGGTTCGGCGAGGGCGGCTGAGTTGCGGCGGACGATCTGCTGGCGGCGCTCGCCAAGCATGGCAAGCCACTGAGTCGCGCCGAGCTTGAGGCGATTGTCGCGACGAACGACGAGAAGCGATTTGCATTCAATGACAATGGCACGCTGATCCTTGCGTCCCAGGGCCATAGCGTCGAAGTGGAGCTGGGCTATCAGCCGGCCATGCCGCCGGCGCTGCTCTATCATGGGACGATCGAACGGTTCCTTGAGTCGATCCGGGCCAGGGGCTTGTTGCGCGGTGAGCGGCATCATGTGCATCTCAGTGCCGACGACGAGACGGCGCAGCGAGTCGGCGCCCGACGAGGCAAACCGGTGGTGTTGATCGTCGACGCCACGGCAATGGTGTCGGCGGCGCACTTCTTCTATCGTAGCGAGAACGGCGTCTGGCTGACGGAGCATGTGCCGGCGCAATTCATCCGATTTCCGGATTGAGCAGAGCGGATTTCTCTTGACATCTGTCGGTAAATAATCCTATCATAATCATACGCTCGATTCAGTCCGCCGGTTGAGACCGGGGCCGCGGGCGTACGGACAGCAGGGCCGCCGGCAACGCCGCGGCCTTTTTTTGCATTGCGAGGCTTTCATGCAGCGGCGGTTGATCGGACGGGATCCCCAGAGCGGGATCGCCGAATACCACCATTATGATCCGTCCGCCGACCGCACGGTCATCGAGACCGTGCAGGATGTGGCGCCGATCCTCGAGCGTAACAAGGCGCTTCAGACCAGCGCTGACGGCGGCTGGTCGCCCTCGCGCGAGCTGCGGCGGGCAGCGACGATACCCGACATCATCATCCTGAAGTGGCGCAAAGAGCTGGGGATCGACGTGTTCAACCGGAATCACTGGCCGGCAGTCAAACGGCTGCTCAACAGCAGCGAATGGCGCTATCTGCGCTCAGCACCCGGTCACCTGTAAATAGAAATAGGAGGAGTTTATGACGACGCGAGTCATTACGCTGCTGCCGCCGGCGGCGCGCACCGCCAGCGGCCAAAGCGACGGCACCAGCGCCGCCGCCGGATTCATCGAGGGCAATATCCTGCTCGACATCACGGCGGTTTCCGGGACGGCGCCGTCGCTGACGGTGACCGTGGAGACCTCGGCGGACGGTATCGCCTGGTACAGCCACACGGCCTTTGCAGCGAAGACCGCGGCGGGGCGTGACTCCCTGAAGCTGGGCAATCTCGGCAGCTTCCTGCGCATTTCCTATGCGATCAGCGGCACCACGCCGTCCGTCACCTTCTCCCTGGCTCTGGATCTCAAGAAGTAGGCGGTCATGGCGCTCACGAGTTACGGCGAACTGCAGGCGGCGATCGGCAACTGGCTGGGGCGGCCCGGCGACGGGCTGATCTCGGCGGTGATCCCCGATTGGATCGCCCTGTGCGAGGCGCGGGTCAATCGCGAACTGCGGTTGCGCTCGATGGAGACACGGGCAACTGCGGTCCTGCAGGAGCGGTTCGTCGGTTTGCCGGCAGGCTTCCTCGAGATGCGCAGCCTGCGGCTGAACACCAATCCGCCGCAAGCGATGGAGCTGGCGGCGCCCGATTTCATCGATCGGGTCAGAGCGGGTGCGGCGCCGGGCCGGCCACGGGTCTTTGCCATCATCGACAACGAGATCGAGTTGGCGCCAGCGCCCGATGCGGCCTACATGGCCGAGATGATCTATTGGAAGCGCTTTGAGGCGCTATCCGGCTCGGTGTCGAGCAACTGGCTGCTGGCCAATGCACCCGATGTCTATCTCTTTGGCTCTCTGGCTGAAGCCGCGGCCTATCTGGGCGACGATGCCCATTGGCCGCAATGGGAGCAGCGCTACCAGCTTGCCGTGCAGCGATTGCAGAACGCCGATGACCGGAGCCGCTGGTCCGCGGCGGCCGCGGCCCATCCTTCGGAAATCCAGGTGACCTGATCATGGCCGACAATGTACAGACGCCCGGTGGCAGCGCCGGCGACCCGCTGATCGCCAGCGATGAGATCGGCGGCGTACACTATCAGCGGATCAAGCTGGTCGATCCGGTGGCCGATAGCGCGAGCCCGTTGGCCGCAAAATCTACTGGTGCGGAGCGGACGCTGGCGGTCGCCATCGTCGATGGCGCCGGCAATCAGATTACGGCTTTTGGCGGTGGGGCGGTCCAGACCGACAAGTCAGCATTTGTCGAGGGCGCGGGGATGATCGCCCCCGTCGGCGGTGTCTTTAGCGATACGGCCGGTGCCGATCCCACTGAGGACCAGGCGGCTGCAGCGCGGATCACGGCAAAGCGCGCGCTGCATGCCAACCTGCGCAATGCCGCCGGCAGCGAGATCGGCGTCGGCGGCGCGCCGCTGCGCACGGATCCGACGGGAACCACGGCGCAGCCGGTCACGGACAATGGCGGATCGTTGACCGTGGACGGCAGCGTGTCCCTGGCGGCGGCGATACCGGCGGGCGGCAACAATATCGGCGATGTCGACGTGCTCACCCTGCCGGCCTTACCGGCGGGCGCCAACACGATCGGCTCGATTGCCGCGATCACGACTGGTGTCACGCCGGGTACCGGCGCCGCCAATCTCGGCAAGGCGGAGGATTCGCCCCATACCTCGGGCGATGTCGGTGTCATGGTGCTGGGCATCCGCAGCGACAGCGCGACTACGCCGGTGTCGGCCGATGGCGACTATCATCCGCTGACATTCGATGGCGGCGGTTTCCTGCGCGTGCGGCAGCAGGGAACAAGTCCCCATGACTCCGTTGCGTCGAGCAATCCGATGATGATCTCCGGTGTCGCCGAATCGCCCGACGACACCGCGCCGGCCAATCAGGTGAGCGCAGAGGGCGATCAGACCTCCTTCGTCGTCGACCGCGATGGCGCGCTGTACACCCACCCGCATCCGCCGCGCATATGGCATGCGACCAGCGAATTCACCACGGCGCAGACCGACACGACGGTGAAGGCGGCGCCGGGGGCCGGCCTGTCGCTCTACGTCACCGATATCTTTGTCGCGGCGAACGGCGCGGTCACTGTAACGCTGGAAGAGGGCACATCGACGCTCAAGTTCCGTTTCTATGCGGCGAGCGCCGGGCAAAGTGTCAGCCGCGATTTGACCGTGCCGATCAAGTTGACGGCCAACACGGCTTTGACCGTGACCACCAGCGCGGCCGTTACCTGTACGGTCAGTGTCTGCGGCTACACGGCGCCTTAGGCCGCGAGGTTTCCATGTCATTGCTGTTGTTCTGGCGCTCGCGGGCAGTTTGGTCGCCGGCTGAAGCTGCCGCCGGTCCTTGGCTCCCGGCGGACATCGCTCCGGAGATTTGGAACGCAATGCCCGCGGGCAATGGCAGTTGGTTCGAACAGCCGGCTTCTTCCGGCAACTGGGCTGCGGGCGGACAAGCCGCCGGACCCTGGATCGAGAATTAGGACGAGTCGGCAGGCGAAGAGGTGGCAATGATACCTGTGGGTCCCTGGCTTCCCGATCTGCCGGCGCTGGGTAATCCCGGCGCCCTCGAAGCGCTCAATGTCATTCCCGACGCGGCATCCTACCGGCCGCTGCCGGCCTTCGCCGAGCAGGGCAATGCCATGGCGGCACGGGTGCAAGGCGCGATCTATGCCCGTGGAGTCGGCGGCACGATCGCCCAGTTCGCCGGCGACGGCGCGAAGCTCTACCGCTGGGACAGCTCGGGCGTGAACTGGCAGGATGTCAGCCGCATCGCCGGCGGCGCCTATGCAACACCAATCGACGGCGGCTGGTCGTTCGCGCAATTTGGCGATCTGGTGATTGCGGCCAACGGCACCGATGCGCCGCAGAAATACACCGTCGGCAGCTCCGCCAATTTCGAAGCGCTGGCGGGATCGCCGCCGCTCGGCCGGCTGGCGGCGACGGTGCGCGACTTCGTGGTGATGGGTCGCATCGCCGCCACGGTCAACCGGGTGCAATGGTCAGGCATCAACAACGCAGAGGCCTGGACGCCGTCGCAGGCGACCCAAGCCGATTTTCAGGATCTGCCCGATGGCGGCTATGTCATGGGCCTGGTCGGCGGCGAATACGGCGTGGTGTTCCAGGAACGGTCGATCAAGCGCATGTCCTATGTGGGCGTGCCGCTGGTGTTCCAGTTCGATGAGGTGGCGCGCGGCATCGGTACGCCGGCCGAAGGCTCGGTGGCGCGCTATGAGGATATGGCATTCTTTCTCTCGGATGAAGGCTTCTATGTGTTGACGGGCGCACAGCAGCTGCGCGGCATTGGTCAGAACAAAGTCGACCGCTACTTCTGGAATGACATCAATCAGAGCCACTTGCACCGCATCAGCAGCGCGGTCGATCCCGTCAACAAGCTGTATGTGGTCAGCTATCCCAGCGCGGCGAGCGTGAATGGCACCCCCGATAAGCTGCTGATCTATAGCTGGCAGACAGACCGCTGGAGCCGGGTGGAACAGCCGCTGGCCCTGCTGCATCAAGGCGCCTCGCAGGCGAGCTATACGCTTGAGGGATTGGACAGCATTTCCACCAGTCTCGATACGCTGCCGTTCTCGCTGGACAGCCGCGCCTGGACGGGCGCCGGGCGCCTGTTGCTGGGCGGCTTCTCGACTGCAAACCGGGCCGGCTTTTTCAGTGGACAGCCGATGGCGGCAGTCGTCGATACCGGCGAGTCGCAGCTCCTCGAGGGATCTCGGGCGCTGGTACGCGGCGTGAGGCCGCTGGCTGACGGCGGTACGCCCAGCGTGGCGCTGGGTTTCCGCAATCGGTTGACCGATTCCGTGCAGTGGGGCCCGGATGTCCCGCAGAATGATCGCGGTTCCTGCCCCCAACGCGCCTCGGCCCGCTACTTCCGCGCCCGCCTCAAGATTCCGGCGGGGCAGAGCTGGACCCATCTGCAAGGCATCGACGAAATCGACGCCGCGCCCGCGGGACGGCAGTAGCGATGGCCTCGCAGAGCGGCTTTCGCGGCCTACCCGTGAATGGCGGGACACCGCGCGAGATTGCCGAAGTGGTGAACCGTATGCTCACCGGCGGTCTTAACATCAGCGGCGCGGTGACACTTGCCGCCGGCGCGGGATCGACAGTAGTCGCCGATCCGCGGGTCTCCGGCAGCAGCACGATCCTGCTCTGGCCG
>JBJXGL010000278.1:0-12236 GCA_046160365.1 Aestuariivirga sp.
ACAATTCAATGGGACTCGAGATGGATTCCGCCGCACGCATTGCCGACAAGAAGGACTGGATCAAGGGCGCTACCGGCGATTGGGAAATCGTCTTGGGGCTGGAAGTCCACGCCCAGGTGCTGGCCAAATCCAAGCTGTTTTCGGCGGCTTCCGCCGAGTTCGGCGGCGAACCCAACGATCATGTGTCGCTGGTCGATGCCGCCATGCCCGGCATGCTGCCAGTGATCAACGAATTCTGCGTCGAGCAGGCGGTGCGGACGGGCCTTGGCCTTAAAGCCCAGATCAATCGAAAGTCCGTCTTCGACCGGAAGAACTATTTCTATCCGGACCTGCCGCAGGGCTACCAGATATCCCAATACAAGCAGCCGGTGGTGGGCGAGGGCACAGTCACCGTCGATCTCGATGGCGGAAAGAGCGTCGAAGTCGGCGTCGAGCGCCTCCACCTCGAGCAGGACGCCGGAAAGTCGATGCACGATCAGCATCCGAGCATGAGCTTTGTCGACCTGAACCGCTCCGGTTGCGCGCTCATGGAGATCGTCTCCAAGCCCGACATGCGTTCGGCCGACGAGGCCAAGGCCTATGTCACCAAGCTCCGCCAGATCATGCGCTATCTCGGCACCTGTGACGGCAATATGGAGCAGGGGAGTCTGCGTGCCGATATCAACGTCTCGGTGCGCCGCCCGGGCGCGGCCTTTGGCACCCGTTGTGAGATCAAGAACGTCAATTCCATCCGTTTCATGGGCCAGGCCATCGAGTACGAGGCCCGCCGCCAGATCGGCATTCTGGAGGATGGCGGCTCCATCGACCAGGAAACCCGCCTATTTGACGCAAGGAAAGGCGAGACCCGCTCCATGCGCTCCAAGGAAGAGGCGCATGACTACCGCTACTTCCCCGACCCGGACTTGCTCCCGCTGGAACTGGAGGAAGCCTGGGTCAAGGCCATCGAAAGCTCGCTTCCCGAGCTTCCCGACGAGAAAAAGTCGAGATTTATCAAGAGCTACGGCCTTTCTCCTTACGATGCGGGTGTGCTGGTGGCGGAGCGTGCATCCTCTGCCTTCTTCGAAGATGTGGCCAAGGGCAGGGACGGCAAGCAGGCCGCCAACTGGGTCATCAACGAGTTGTTTGGCCGCTTGAACAAAGAAGGCAAAACCATTGACGAGACTCCGGTTTCCGCCTCCCAGCTTGGCGAAATCGTGGACCTGATCGGCGACGGAACGATCTCGGGCAAGATCGCCAAGGACGTCTTCGAGATCGTCTGGACCGAAGGTGGCAGCCCCCGGAAAATCGTGGAAGAACGGGGCCTTAAGCAGGTAACGGACAGCTCCGCCATCGACCAGGCGGTGGCCGATATCCTCGCCGCCAATCCGGATAAGGTCGAACAGGTGAAGGCCAAGCCCACCATGCTTGGCTGGTTCGTGGGCCAGGTCATGAAAGCCTCGGGCGGCAAGGCGAACCCGCAGGCGGTGAGCGACAAGCTCCGCGAGAGGCTCGGAATTAACTAGCCGCTACAAACCGTTAGAGACCACTTCCGTTTCCCGAAAACTCCGTTATATAGTCAGTGTGCTGACTTTTATGGCAGGCGGGGATTAAGGAGTATAGTTCTATGGCGCGAGCAGCCAACAAGAAGGCGGCTAAGAAGACCGTGCAGCGGAAGGCCGCGAAACCGGCGGCACGCAAAAAGCTGTCCGCCGCCCGCACGCCGCCGTCCCGCAAAGCCGCCAATACGCCGCGCAAGAGCCCATCGAATGGGGCCGTCGCCGGCAACAAGCAGCGCTTCACCCTTCACGGCGTGATGACCTCTGGCCCGACCTACACGGCAGCACTCATGCTGTCGCTCTGCCGGCATCCATACTCCTACATCCACGTGAACCTGCGCGAAGGACAGCATAAGCAGCCCGACTATCTGGTGAAGAACCGCTACGGTCAGGTGCCCACACTGCGCGATGGCCAGATGTTCCTGGTCCAGTCCTCCGCCATCATCGAGTATCTGGCCGAGACCCTGAAGAAGCTCGAGGGCAAGACCATTGTCGAGAAACAGCGCATTCGCGAATGGCTGTTCTGGCAGTGGGACAAGCTCGCGCTTCCGGTGTTCCGTCTACGCGCGCGCAATCGCGGACTCCGCCAGTTCGGCGATGAAGTGCGCGTGATGTACGACACCGAAGCGAAAGCGGCACTCGCGGTGTTGGAGCACGAACTCTTGCGATCCGATTGGATCGCGGCGAAGCGGCCGACGGCCGCCGATGTCGGCATCTACGGCGTCCTGCGCTATGCGCCGGAAGCGAGCATCGATCTCTCGCCCTATCCGCATGTCGTCGCCTGGAAGAAGCGCTTCGAAGCGCTTCCCGGATTCGGCACGCCGGAGCAACTTCTCCCGATGGAGAGCAGGCTTCTCTAGCCCGATCTGCCCGCCCCGCTTGCGCCATCTTGGCCGCGTAACAGGCGTGCGTTAGTTTGATATGGAGGCCCGCGGCATTTGACCGACAAAGCGACATCGCCCGAGAATTTTCCCTCCGAGCCACGCAAGGCATGGTGGCAATTCTCTCAAAGCGGCGCCCGCGAATGCATGGCGGGCCTGGTGGTGGGGCTGGCTGGCCTCTTTGCCGCACGGCTCGGTCACATCTGGGTGGCCTTCGATGTCTTCGCGCAATTCACCATCCAGTTCGTTTTCGTCGCGGCGGCATATCTGCTCGGCTTGCTCATGCCGCGCCTCAAGCTTCTGGCCGCGAACGTGTTCCTGGTGATCTTCATCGTCGCCTATGGCCTCTGGGCGCATCTATCGATCGACTTTGTTGCCCAGCGCGCCTTGCCTGAAGGCCATCGCGAACTGAAACTGATGAGTTTCAACACCTGGTTCGAGAATCGGGAGTTCGATCAGATCCGCGCCGAGATCGAGCGCGCCGATGCCGACGTCGTGGGCCTCGTCGAATTCGGCCGCGCCAAGCAACCGGTGTTGGATGCGCTGGCGAGCAAATATCCGCACCGCGCATCGTGCTTCGAACTCGACTTCTGTAACTTCGTCATTCTCTCGAAGCACCCGATCAAAGCATCCGCCGCGCGCGTTGGCTGGGCCGGGCCACCCTTGATGTGGGCGCAGCTCGGCGGCGCCTACGATGGGCTGTCGGTGATCGCCGTGCACACAATCCGCTTCCCCCACTCGCGCGCGCAGTTCCGGCAGGTTCAGGAGCTCGTGAAATTCCTTGAAACAATTCCAGGCCGCCGCATCGTGATGGGCGACTTCAATGCCTCGCCTTACTCACGCATCACCCAGACACTGGCCAGTCAAACCGGCCTCAAGCGCCTCACCTCGTTGCCAAGCTGGCCCGCATGGCTCCTTGTCCCGCAAATCGCCATCGACCACATCTTCGTCTCGCCCGAACTCGAACTCTTCCGCACCGAAGCCGTCGGCAATGCCGCGGGCTCCGATCACTTGCCAATCACGCTGTCGGTGGCAGTACCACCGTAGAAGTCACTTTCGATGTACTCCCAGGTCGGAGTGCGCCGTGGATCCGCTTCGCGGGTAGTGGGTCAGTTAAACCGATGATCGGCAAGCTGCTCGGCTGCAGTCAGCAATCGCACGTTTACCATTGAAGTGGACTTTCCTTATCGGCGAACGATGGTTTACCGGAGCGTGCATGGCGCTTCGCGGAACACGCCTTCAATGAGGATGATCGGCGGCGAGCACGACCTTTCCTCCAGCTTTTCCGACTTCTGCCAGTTCATGTGCCCGTCTCGCCTCCGCGAGAGGCAGCACAAGCGCAACAGGCAGAGCCTTGACCGCGCCAGCGTCGATCAGCGTGCCGATTTCGGCCAGTACTGAACCGCGAGGCTGCGTGAAGACGAAGCCAACCATCGCGCCCACGGCTTCCGCCCGGTCCGCAGGCGGCGGCTGCACGGTTGAAAACAAACGGGCCCCTTTGCCCAGCAACGCGAAGGAGCGCATCAGTGTCTCGCCGCCCACGAGGTCGGCCACGACATCGATTGAGCCGCCGACGGCATCCTCGAAGCGCTCTACACGGTGATCAATCGCACGGTCCGCGCCGAGGCTTCGAACGGCGTCGAGGCCCTCGCCCGAAGCGGTTGCCAACACTTCTGCCCCTTTCCGTTTGGCGAACTGCACGAGCCAGCGTCCGACCGCGCCGGCCCCACCATGCACCAGAATGCGTTCGCCTGCTTTTAGATTTGCCGTTTCGACAAGCGTCCAGGCGGCTTGCGCCGTCATCGGCACGGCGGCGGCATCAATGAGCGATAGCGATCGCGGCATTAGCGCCGCTTGCGCCTCTTCGACCGCGACAAGCTCTGCATGCGTGCCGTCGCGCGTAAATTCTGGATAGGCGTAGACGGAGTCGCCCGGCCGAAAGCTCGTAACGGCTGAACCAACCGCCTCGACTACGCCCGCACATTCCCAGCCCAGCGTCGCGGGCAGCGGCCGGCCCAAGGCTTTCGCCATGGCGCCGGAGCGGATTTTCCACTCGATCGGGTTGACCCCGCTTGCAGCGACGCGGATCAGCAGGTCCCGCTCGCGCAAGATTGGCCCGGGCGTGGTCTCGACGACGATCGCGTCTGCGCCGCCGAAAGCATGTATGCGTGCTGCCATCATGGCGTCAGACCGTCAGCAGTGGGAAGGCAACAGCACCGGCCGGGCTCGCCCAGTTCTTGACGAGTTCAGCCACAATGGCGTTGGTAGTAGTCAGATGCACGCCGGCGCGTTCCATGCGCCGCCAGCTCATCTCCTCGGCGATCTGGTTGGAGGAGCCGCAGGCATCGCACACGACCTCGACATTATAGCCTTCCTCCAGCGCGCAAATGGCGGGGGCAACCATGCAGACATCGGTCGTGACGCCAGCCATGATGAGGTTGCGCTTGCCCGGTGCGCGGCAGGCGGCGGCGAAGTCCGAATCGTCCCAGGCGTTGACCACGCCAGTGCGCTTGATGCGTCCGGCGAAGGCCTCCGGCGCGATCTCGGCCAGTTCGGGCATCAGCGGCCCTTGCACATTGACATTCGTCTCCTGGCTCGACGTCAGCACAAGTGGCATGGACGTCCCTATCGCAAATTTCGCGAGGATCATCACGTTCCGGCGAAGCAGATCGAGCGGTGTCGTTGCCGCCCAGGTGTTGGTGCCGACCTGATGGTCAATCAGGATCATTGCGGTGTCGTCGATATTGAAGCGGTGCATGCTGGTCTCCCTTGTTTTAGCCAGATATTGGAGTAGGGCATGACATGACGCCAATGAAACGATAGGCTCATGTTCATGAAAGAGATTCATTACGCACGCATCGATCTAAACCTTTTGGAAGTTTTCGATGCAGTCGCGCAGACACGATCAGCAACGCTTGCCGCGAAGCAACTTGCTCTTGGCCAGTCCGCCATCAGCCATGCGCTCAATCGGCTTCGCGATATGGTTGGCGATCCGCTGTTCGTCAGGGGCAGCGGCGGCCTAGTGCCGACGCCGCATGCGCTGACAATGGTTGAGCCTGTGCGAACGCTCCTGCGCAATGCTCGCGATGTCCTCAATCCCGCGGCTTTCGAACCGGAGAGCAGCACGCGCCGCTTCAAGGTGGGGGCGAGCGACTACGCCATGCTTACAACCATCCCGCATCTCGTCCGGCGCGTTAGGTCAGGTGCGCCCAATACGGTGATCGAAGTGATCGCAATCGGTGAGCATGTGCTGTCCCAGCTGGAAGGGGGTGCGCTCGACATCGCGTTTTTCGGTGCCGCGCCGCCGGCCGCGCCTTTCCTGTCGCATAAGCTCTTTGAAGAGCATTTCGTCGGCCTGATGTGCGCGCGCCACCGTTTGGCGCTGAGAGCCGGGCAAGGGCAGCTCACGCTCGAAGATTATTTGACCTGCCCTCAGGCGCTGGTGACGTTCCGCGACCCTCGCCGGAGTCCCATCGACGCTGCATTGATGCACATGAACCGCAGCCGGCAGATTGCGCTGGTGACGCCGAACTTCGCCAGCAACGTCGCAGCGCTGCCGGGAACAAACTTGATTATGTCAATCCCCTCACGCCTGGCCGACAGCCTCGGGCATCTCGATCTCGTCCGTTTCGACCTTCCGCTCACGGTGCCCCCATATCCTTACTCGTTGCTTTGGCACCGCCGAACGGACCGCGATCCAGCCTGTTCATGGTTGAGGCTGCAAGCCACCGGCCATGGGCGGTGAATGCAGCCGCACCGACAGCAGCAGCAGAATACAGCTTCTCGGATGACCTTCGTTCGCAGAACCTGAGCGGAGCGCAGCACGGCGCAATTCCTCATTCTGGTGAATCGGCGGTGAATCGAAAGCCTGTTTTTTGAGTCGTTAACTAGCGTCAACTCATTGAAAAACAGAATTAATACGCCGAATTACCCAAACAGACTCGACCCCCGCTTCACCCCTTCTTAAGCCTGCCACTTAACCCTCCTTTGCACGCTCCCGCGCAAGATCGGTCTCGGCGGCGACGAGATGTTCCGCTGTCTTGAACCGGGCAACAGAACACCCCGGCAAGGCTCGAACAGGGAAAAAATTGGGGAAGTCAAATGGCAAGGATCGATATGCCGGAAGCCAATGAAGCGATGATGACGCCGGGGATCGCCACGGCGGATACGCTTTTCGAACTGGGCATGAGGTACTGCATCGGCCACGGCGTGCCGGCGGATTTTGTGACCGCGCACAAGTGGTTCAATCTGGCTGCCATGAAAGGCAGCGCCGATGCAAAGCAGTACCGCTGCGAGATCGCCCGCGAAATGTCGGCAAGCGATATTGCCGAAGCCCAGCGCCAGGCGCGCTCGTGGCTGACGCTGCACTGAAGGCAGAATGCCTCAATAGTCGATGGAATAGTCGCCGCCCACTTTCTCCTGATCGGAGATGAAGCGGTTGAGGAAGCTGTCGATCACCTTGTCCTCGCGCTCGGCGCGGTAGACCTCGGTTTCGAAGATGTCGCTCTGCTGGCTGATCTGCGCGCGCTCGGTCGAAAGGCTGGGGAGCACCGGCTCGTCGGGCGCATAACCATGGCCTAGCGGAATGAAATTCTCATACGCCAGCGAAGGCGCGCTCAATCCGCCAAGAATAACCGCCGCAACCAAGACCTTACGCATATCGGAACTCCCAGACCCCACGTCTTAGACTACCTTGGGCAGAGGGGCATCAAGAAACATTTAAGCCTAACTGAGAGTTGACAGGTGGTGCCGCCGCGCCACAGCACGGCTTGCATGGGGCGTCAAATCGCGGCAAAAGCCGAGCCAAGGAGACGTGGCCGAGTGGCTGAAGGCAACGGTTTGCTAAATCGTCATACGTGTTACAGCGTATCGAGGGTTCGAATCCCTCCGTCTCCGCCAGCAGTCTGGAATCTCAGCGCGGTTCCGCCTAATCAAACCCCATGGCCTATGACTATGTGATCGTCGGAGGGGGATCGGCTGGCGTTGTGCTGGCGTCGCGCCTTTCCGAAAAACCGGAAAACCGGGTTCTGCTCATCGAAGCGGGCGGTAGCGACTGGCATCCGCTTTACAAGTGGCCTGCGGGTTTCGCCAAGATGACCAAGGGCTTGGGAAGCTGGGGTTACGAAACCGTTCCCCAGAAGCACATGAACGGCCGCGTGCTGCGCTTCACCCAGGCCAAGGTCATCGGCGGCGGCTCCACCATCAATGCGCAGATCTATATTCGCGGCAACAAACGTGACTATGACGAGTGGCGGCAGCTTGGCTGCGAGGGCTGGAGCTACGAGGACGTGCTGCCCTATTTCAGAAAGGCCGAGCACAATAGCCGGGGAGAGAACGCCTATCACGGCGCTGGCGGGCCGCAAGCCGTCTCCGACCCGGCGGCGCCCCTGCCGATCTGCGAGGCCTTTTTCGCCGCCGCTGGCGAAGCAGGAATTCCGCGCAATCCCGATTTCAACGGCGAGGATCAGGATGGCATCGGCCACTATCAACTGACCCAGTGCAATGCCAAGCGCTGCTCCGTCGTCACAGGATATCTCAATGCGTCCGTGAGACAGCGTGGCAATCTCGTGGTTTGGAAGAATTGCACGGTAAGCCGCATTGTCATCGAAAAGGGCCGCGCCGTTGGCGTCGAAATCGGCGATGCCAATGGCAAGAGTGTCGTCCGCGCCGAGCGCGAAGTCATCGTTTCGTCGGGCACCTTCGGTTCGCCGAAGCTCCTCATGCTCTCTGGCATCGGCCCCGCCGATCATCTCCGCTCGGTGGGGATCGATGTGGCGCATGATCTGCCGGGTGTTGGCGGAAATCTTCAGGACCACATCGATGTCTTCGTCATCTGCGAATGCACCGGCGATCACACCTACGACAAATACACCAAGCCCCATTGGGCGGCGGTTGCCGGTCTCCGTTACCTTCTGACGAAGAAAGGCCCGCTCGCTTCAAGCCTCTTCGAAACCGGCGGCTTCTGGTACGCGGACGAAAATGCGCGCTCCGCCGACATTCAGTTTCATCTGGGCTTGGGGTCGGGCATCGAAGCGGGTGTCGCCAAGATGGAAAACGCCGGCGTGACACTCAACTCCGCCCACATGCGCCCGCGCTCGCGCGGCACCGTGCGGCTTGCATCCGCAGATCCCGCGGCGGCGCCTTTGATCGATCCCAATTATTGGGCCGACCCTTACGACCGCGAAATGTCGATCCGCGGCTTCAAGCTGGCGCGTGAAATCATGAGCCAGAAAGCGCTGAAGCCATTCGTCAAGGTCGAGTGCCTGCCGGGGTCGGGCGTGAAAACCGACGGCGAGATTTTCGAGTACGGCTGCAAGCACGCGAAAACCGATCATCATCCAGTAGGCACTTGTAAGATGGGCCACGATGCCATGGCCGTGGTGACGCCCGATCTCAAAGTGCGCGGCATCGAAGGGCTTCGGGTATGCGACGCCTCCATCATGCCGCAAGTGACGACCGGCAACACCAACGCGCCCGCGATCATGATTGGCGAGAAGGGAGCGGATTTGATTGCGCGCGGTTAGTTTGCGCGCCGCTGCAGTTCCTTGCAGTGCCAATTCCACGCAGTAGCCACCGTCTGCTGCAGATCGAAGTTCCCCGCGCGCCAGTTCAGCACCCGCGCTGCTTTCGAAGGATCGGCGACAAGCATGGCCGGGTCACCATCCCGGCGCGGGCCGTGTTTGAGAGGGATGGGCTTTCCCGCGACGCGTTCTGCTGCCGCGATCACGTCCGCCACCGATGCCCCGTGCCCCGTGCCGAGGTTGAAGCAGTCCGAAGCCCCGCCATCCATGAGATAGCGCGCAGCCTGTATATGCGCGTCAGCGAGATCGTTCACATGGATGTAATCGCGGATGCAGGTGCCGTCCGGTGTCGGATAGTCCCGGCCGAACACCTCGATGTGCGAAATCTCGCCCGTTGCCGCCATCAGGATGCGCGGAATGAGATGCGGTTCGGGATCGTGCCGCTCTCCGATCTCGCCATCTGGATCGCAGCCCGAGGCATTGAAGTAACGGAGCGCCACGGTCTTGATGCCGTAGGCCACGCCAAAATCGGCGCAGAGCTGCTCCATCATCAGCTTCGATGCGCCGTAAGGATTGATCGGCCGCTGCGGCGCATCCTCGCCAATCGGCTGGCGGTCCGGCTGGCCGTAGGTGGCGCAAGTGGACGACACGATGATGTTGCGGGTTTCCGTCTGCCGCATGGCTTCGAGCAGGGAGAGCGTGCCGCCGGCATTGTTGCGATAATAGAGCCCGGGGTTCGAAACCGACTCGCCCACATAAGCGAAGGCCGCAAAGTGGATGACGGCTTCAGGTCTGAACCAGCGCAGCGTCTCGCGCACCAGCGTGGTGTCTTGGAGATCGCCTTCCACCAGCGGCCCCCAGCGCACGAAATCGCGATGCCCGCGCGAGAGATTGTCGAAGACGGCGACTTCAAAACCTTGCCGCGATAGCCGCTTGGCCGTATGGCTGCCGATATAGCCAGCGCCGCCGGTGACCAGAATGCGTGTCATGCCGCAGGCTGTATCAGACGCTCGCGGAAGTAGCCAATGGTGCGTTGGAGGCCTTCGAGTAGGTCAATCTTCGGCTCCCAACCTATTTGTTCTCGCGCGCGAGAAATCTCCGGGCGGCGCAGCAGTGGATCGTCCATGGGAAGTGGGCGGGTCACGAGTTCCGACTTGGAACCCGTCATTTCGATGACGATCTCGGCCAGCTCGCGAACCGTGAATTCACCCGGATTGCCGAGATTGATTGGTCCGCCGATCTCCGAATCGGTCTCCATCAGACGCAGAAAGCCATCGATCAAATCGTCGACATAGCAGAAAGACCGCGTCTGCTTGCCATCGCCATAGATGGTGATCGGCTCGCCGCGCAGCGCCTGCACGATGAAATTCGAGACCACGCGGCCATCGTCCGGGTTCATGCGCGGGCCATAGGTGTTGAAAATGCGCGCCACCCGTACGTCCACGCCAAATTGCCGCCGGTAGTCGAAGCAGAGCGTTTCCGCGATCCGCTTGCCTTCGTCGTAACAGGCGCGGGGTCCGATCGGATTAACGTTGCCGCGATAGTCCTCGCGCTGCGGATGTTCGACAGGATCGCCATAAACCTCGGACGTCGAGGCCTGGAAAAAACGCGCGCCCGTACGCCGCGCCAGGTCGAGCATGTTGTCGGCGCCGAGAAAGCTGGTGCGCGCGGTGCGTACCGGATCGTGCTGATAGTGCGGCGGCGAGGCGGGGCAGGCGAGATTGTAGATGCGGTCGAACTTGCCTTTATAGGCTTGCACCACATCGTGCACCTGAAACGCGACGTTCCGGTTGCCCTTGAGATGCGCGAGATTAGCGCGCGATCCGGTTTGCAGATTGTCGATGGCCGTGACCTCATGGCCCAACTCGACCAGCCTGTCGCAAAGATGCGAGCCGAGAAATCCTGCGCCGCCTGTAACGAGAATACGCATGTGTTAATGCCGTGATACAACCCGGTCGCGGCCCAGCGACACATAGTCGATGCCGATCGAGTTGGCTTGCGAGAGCGAGAATACATTGCGCAGGTCGATCAGCAAGGGCTTCGCCATCGACTTCGAGAGCGACCGCCAATCGGCCTTGCGGAACTCGTCCCATTCCGTCAATAGCACCGCCGCATCCGCTCCTTTCAATGCCTCTTCCAGAGTGGTGGCATACCGCACTGTGCCGTTGCCGATCTGATCCTTCGCATTGTCGGCTGCAACCGGATCGTAGGCGGTGATCTCCGCACCCTCGCGCCGCATGACAGGAACGATGGTGAGAGCGGGTGAGTCCCGCACGTCGTCGGTCATGGCCTTGAAGGCCAGCCCCAGCACCGCGATCTTCTTGCCGGTCACGCTGCCGCCCAGCGCATCGCGGATCTTGTTGTACATGAAATGCTTGTGCCGGTTGTTCACCCGCACGACGGTTTCAACGATTTCGACCGGGCTGTGGAAGTCGTTCGCGGTCTTGATCAGCGCCAAAGTGTCCTTCGGAAAACACGATCCACCATAACCAGGCCCGGCTTTCAAAAATTTGTCGCCGATCCGCTTATCGAGGCCAATGCCAAGCGCCAGTTCGTCCACATCCGCCCCGATTTTCTCGCAAAGCCGCGACAGCTCGTTGATGAAGCTGATCTTGGTGGCGAGAAAGGCGTTCGCCGCGTATTTGATGAGTTCGGCGGTCTCAACCGTCGTCGTGACAACCAGGGGCCGCCCTTGCCGGGTTAGCGGACGATAGAGTTCCTCGAGCATTCCACGCGCACGCTCGGAGCGGCTGCCCGCAATGATCCGGTCCGGCGCCATGAAGTCTTCGATAGCGCAACCTTCGCGCAGGAACTCGGGGTTGGAGGCAACGGCGACGCGTTCTTCACCCAGATGCCGCCCGGCAATGCGCGCCACTTCGCGGCTCGTTCCCACAGGCACCGTGGATTTGGTGACGAACACCGAGAAACTGTCATTGTTGCCATGCTGGGAGGCGATCGTCTTGGCGGTCTCGTCCGCGGCTTCATAGACGTAGCTCAAATCGGCGCCGCCATCCTCCGCGCGCGCGGGCGTTCCCACCGCGATGAAGTAGAAGTTCGGGCGACTCGATACCGCCTCATGGATGCTGGCGGAGAATGACAAGCGGCCATCGCGCCGGTTGGTGGCGATCAACTCCTTGAGGCCCGGCTCGTAGATCGGCACATCGCCTGCGAGAAGCCTCGCGATCTTGGCTTCGTCCTTGTCGACGCAAACCACGTCATGGCCGATTTCGGCAAAGCAGGTGCCGGTCACCAGCCCAACGTAACCGCTGCCAATCATACACACACGCATCATCCGCCTC
>JBJXGL010000279.1:0-3167 GCA_046160365.1 Aestuariivirga sp.
CTCGGCTCGGGAACGCAGAAGCCGTCGATCATCGTGATCGCCTGCTGCGACTCGCGTGCGGCTCCCGAGACGATTTTCGACTCCGGACCCGGCGAGATTTTCGTCATGCGGAATGTCGCCAATCTGGTGCCGCCCTACGCGCCGGATGGTAAGCATCATGCGACAAGCGCCGCGCTCGAATTCGCGGTTCTATCGCTCGGCGTGAAGCATGTTGTCGTGATGGGGCACGGGCGCTGCGGAGGTATTCGCGCGGTTGTAGATGGCGGCGATCCTCTGTCATCGGGCGATTTTATCGGCAAATGGATGTCGGATGTGAGAGACGTTGCGCAGGCGGTGCGCGAGACCGTGGCGAAGGACATGGACTTGCAGACCGCCGTCGAACACGCGTCCGTCGAACATTCGCTGGCGAATTTGCGGACATTTCCATGGCTCAGGGTTCGCGAGAATCAGAACGCCATCTCTCTCCACGGTGCCTGGTTCGACATCGCGCTCGGCGAGCTTCACGCTTATGATGAAACAGAACGCCGCTGGTCGCTTATTCCGGCAGGATAGTCTCCACTCCGGGAAACGCTCTCGCGAGATCGCGCCGCGCCTGTTTGCCCGCTTCGAGATTGGTGCAGTTCACGATCGCCAATCTGAATCCGCCGGGCGGCATGGGATGGGCTTCGCCCGGCTTCGTGGGATGGAAGGTGATCTGCAGGCTCTTGACATGCGGACGTGCGCGGATGGCCGCCTGAACATCCGCAGGCGGATGATCCGGCACAACGCCATGCCTGGCGAAGAGCGGCACGGAATATCCCTGACGCCTGTTCTCGTCGTCGAAACTCCACCTCGACTTTGCGTATAATTCGACGAGCGCGTCGATCCATCCATCGCCATAGAGATCGCACCATTGATCGGCGAAGCGGAGATGGACCTCTATGATGCGGCCGCCGATGGTTTCGAAATTGAGCATGCCGGTGTAGCCGGCCATGTGCCGTGCGATCCAATCTTCGAGATAGTGCGCGAGGGCTGCGTCGCGTTTCTCGCGGATCAACCAGTGTTGAAACATTCCTTCGTGCCAGGGGATGCCCGTTGCGTGCCGCATCCATTGAAGCTTGCCGTCCACAAGCGCGCAGTCCGTCGAGACGTGTTCGCCCGCGAGAAGCTCCATCCACATGTGTCCGGGAGGGCAGAGTGATTCGAACTCGCTTGGTGAGCCGATCACCCGGCTGCCAAGGCCCATGCCTTTCAGGTTGATCGCGGGCTTGGCAAAGACCGGGAAGCGCTCAGGAGTGTCTAGATGCGTTCCGCAGTAGAGCTTCTGGCTCCGGGCGATGGTCAGCTTGTCGTAGATCCAGCGGAAATCCGGATAGAGTTCCCAACAATCGGGATCGTCCGTGGGGATGAGAACATCTTCGGGACAGGCAACCCGTTCGAAATACTGGAATCGCCACGGATCGCGTTCGAGGACCGGCATCAGATTTGCCTAGCAGATTTCCGCCGCCAACTCCCGTCAGCAGTCTATTCGATTTCCCAGGCGATGTTCACATCGATCGCGATAACCTGTTCGCCTTGGGCAATCGGTACCGCGCCGTCCGCCGCCTCCATGCGCATGGCTTTGGCTTGCACCGGAACGGGCGGCGAGTAACCGCCGCCTTCGCTGATCGAAATGACTTTGCCCAGCTTGACCGCGGACGCTTCGGCATAGAGCCGCGCCTTGCGGGTCGCATCCGCCGCGGCGAGCTTGCGGGCCTCGTCTCTTGCGGCTTCGGGCTTGGCCACGCCAAAGGAAATGCCATTGATCATGTTCGAACCCGCGGTCACCGTCGCGTCCAAGACTTCGCCCAGCTTCGAGAGGTCGCGGGCGGCGATCATCACGGTGTTGCTGACATCGTATCCCACAAGGCGCGGCGGCTGGGTGTTGTTGGTGTAGTCGTAACGCGGCTGCACCGTGTAGTTCTGGGTCTGAATGTCCTTCTCGGCGATGCCGGCCGCTTTGAGTGCGGCCATGATCTGGCTCATCGTTTGATTGTTGGCGGTTTGCGCCTCGCGCGCGGTGGCGGCCTGGCTTACGACGCCAATCGAGATGTTGGCCATGTCGGGAGCAATCATGACTTCGCCATGGCCCGACATCGAAATGGAGCGGACGATTTTGGCCTCCTGTGCGATTGCGGGAGTGGCGGCGAGATATGCGGCTACGATTGTTCCTGCTGCCAATGATCTGAACATTGTGTTTGTCCTCGTTTGCGGGCGCGGTTGATGATTGCCGATTGCGGCAGGCTTATGGCTTCAGCGGAATGGCGGCTCGTCGAAGCTGCGGAGCTTGCGGGAATGCAGCCGCGAGAGTTCGCCCCTGAGCTTGTCGACGGCGGCAAGGCCGATGAGCAGGTGCTCGCCGACCGCGCGGTCATAGAACGCGTTGGCGGCGCCCGGAAGCTTGATCTCGCCATGCAGCGGCTTGTCGGAGACGCAGAGCAGGGTGCCATAGGGCACACGCAGGCGATAGCCCTGCGCGGCGATGGTTCCCGACTCCATGTCGACGGCGATGGCGCGGGAGAGATTGATGCGTTTGCGCTCCTGACTCCAGCGCAGTTCCCAGTTGCGGTCATCGTTGGTCACGACAGTTCCGGTGCGGAGCCGCTGTTTCAGCGCCTCGCCTTTCTCTCCTGTCACCTCGGCGGCGGCTTCCTGCAACGCCACTTGCACTTCGGCGAGCGCTGGGATCGGAATGTCCGGTGGCACGATGGAATCGAGAATACGGTCTTGCCGCAAATAGGCGTGGGCCAAAACGTAGTCGCCGATCCGCTGCGACTGGCGCAAGCCGCCGCAGTGCCCGATCATCAGCCAGCAATGCGGGCGGAGAACCGCCAGGTGATCCGTCATGTTCTTGGCGTTGGATGGCCCGACGCCGATGTTGACCAGTGTCACGCCACCGCCATCGGCACGCGCCAGATGATAGGCCGGCATCTGGTACTTCTGCCAGGGCGAGGTGTCGACGATTTGCAGCGCCTCGGCTTCCGACATGCCGCGAGAGATGGTGGCGCCGCCCGGCAAATGGAGCGCCGTGTACGGACCATCGGCGATCTGGCCGATCGCCCAGCTCACGAACTGATCGACATAGCGGTGGTAGTTCGTAAGCAGGATCCAGGGCTGGATGTGCTTCCAGTGGGTGCCGGTATAGTGCT
>JBJXGL010000280.1:0-7384 GCA_046160365.1 Aestuariivirga sp.
ACGCTCACGCCAGATAACGTGCAGGACGTGGTCGCCTACATCGTGTCACTCGACAGGCCGGTCAGCCTGCCCGAGTAGGGACGGTCCGAACCGCCATCACAGTTGGATCACTCCAGAGTCTGGGGTGATGGATGTCGGCTAGACTCCTCGTCCGGACAGTTCAAGAGCATCAGCCGCGGAATGTGGTCAACGCGCACATTGCAAGCCGATGGCAGCATCGAACTATTTGCGGCTTCTTTGCGAGCCAGGTACCATTCCCAATGCGGTTTCGGCGTGAGCGTGCGGCTCATGGCAAATGGCGCCCACATCCTATAGAGCACTTCACAACATGAGCGCCGGTCCGTCTGCAGCATCCGCGAATGCGCCCCTCAAGGGCATCATGCTCGTCTTGGTCGCCGTCGCCCTCTTCGCCTGCATGGACAGCGCCGGTAAATACCTGGTGACGAAGTTCAACGTGCCTTTCGTGGCGGCGGTGCGTTACGCCATCAACCTGCTCTTGCTCACCGCACTGATGGCGCCACGCCACGGCGAGGCGTTGTGGGCGACACGCCGCACCGGGCTCGTCTTCGTCCGGGGACTGAGTCTTGCTGTCGCCACATTTTTCGCCGGCCTCGCGCTTCAGCGCATGCCGGTCGGAGAAACGGTCGCCATTCTCTATCTGCAGGGTTTCGGAGTGATGATTGCGGCCGGCTATTTCCTGAAGGAACGCATCGCAGTGTTCGGCTGGATCGCGGCGGCTATCGGCTTTGCTGGTGTGCTCCTGATTGCGAGGCCAGGCGGCGCACTTGACCCAATCGGCGTTTTCTTCGCGCTTATCTGCGCCGCGGTTTCGGTGATCTACATCCTGTTGTCGCGGCTCCTTGCGCCTACCGAAAGCACAATGGCCATGCTATTCCATGTGGCGATCTGGGGGTCGGTTTTCTACGGACTCATGCTGCCCTTCAGTTGGCGAGGTCACACCTACGAGCCCATCGACCTTGTTCTCCTCGCCTTCATGGGCGTTGCATCGCTCGCCGGACATTTCCTGTTCACCTCCGCCTATCGTTTCGCGCCTGCCTCGATGCTCGCACCTTTCAACTATTTCCACATCGCCTTCGCGGTGCTGCTCGGCTGGTTGATCTACGCCCATGTGCCCGACGGCCTCGCCTTCACTGGCATGGCGATGATCGCACTATCGGGCGCGGCCGTGGCGCTGCACACTCACCTGACGAAAGGAATCTGACCATGCAAATGCGAAAACTCGGACAAGGCCTCGAGGTCTCGGCCATTGGACTTGGCTGCATGGGCATGTCGTCGGGTTTCGGCCCGCCGTCCGACCGGCAGGCGATGATCGCTGTGATCCGCAAATCCGTGGAGCTGGGTGTCACGTTCTTTGACACGGCGGAGGTTTATGGCGCGCATCACAATGAACTATTGGTGGGCGAGGCGCTGGAACCGTTCAAGGGTCAGGTTGTAGTCGCAACGAAGTTTGGCTTCGAGCCTGATCCCTCGCAGGGTGGCGCATGGATGAAGCTCAACAGCAAGCCGGCGCATATCCGCGAAGTGGCGGAAGGCTCATTGAAGCGGCTGCGCGTCGAGACCATCGATCTTCTCTATCAGCACCGCGTCGACCCGGAAGTGCCGATCGAGGACGTGGCGGGCGCGGTCAAGGAATTGATCGCGGAGGGCAAAGTGAAATACTTCGGGCTTTCGGAGGCGAGTGCGGACACTATCCGGCGTGCCCATGCGGTGCAGCCTGTAGCGGCGCTACAGAGTGAGTATTCGCTGTGGTTTCGGGAGCTTGAACCCGAGATCATACCTTCGCTCGAGGAACGAGATATTGGCCTTGTTCCCTTTGCACCTCTAGGTAAGGGATTCCTCACGGGCGCTGTCAACGCTGATACCAAATTCGTGGAGGGAGATTTTCGCAATCGTTCGCCCCGCTTCGCCGCCGAGGCGCGCGCGGCCAACCAAGCCGTGGTGGACATGATCTCTTCCTTTGCGGCGCGCAAGGGTGCAACTCCTGCCCAGGTGGCGCTCGCCTGGCTACTACATCAGGGGCCGCGTATCGCTCCCATTCCCGGAACGCGCAAGATCTCGCGGCTCCAGGAGAATCTCGGCGCCCTCGATATCCATCTGTCGACAGATGAATTGTCCGAATTGCGCACCGCCGCCGAGCGCATCCCCGTTACCGGCGAGCGCTATCCGCCAGAGTTCATGAAGATGAGCGGACGGTAATCGCGATAGCAATCATAAGGCTGTATGGTCGACGAAGGCTTTCATGACGATTTGCCAGCGGCCGCCGTGCCTGATGAAGGTGAGATAGTCCGTCCAGGTGGTTCCAAAGCAGTCGTCGGTTACCTTGGCCAAGGCGATGTCACCGGTAATTTCAAGATGGTTGACCTCCCAGCGGAACGGGGTTCCTTTCGGCAGCCGTTTTTCCTGCCGCAATGCCTCGATGAATTCGTCGCGCGGAATGAACTCGTATCTCTCACCCATGTGCCCGGCCTGCATGCATAGCGGATGCATTGCGCTTCGAAGCTGGCCATCGTCGCCGTAGATCATACCTTCGAGATAATCCACGATAACAGCGCGGATCGCTTGTTCATCGGTAGCCTTGCTCATGTGTCTGCCCAGGTTGAGTTGATCGCGTGTTTCGAGGATACCTTTGCAGCTTTGCCGTTCAACCCCGACACTTATTGATCTTACGTTCCCCAACGAAATAGCGGCGGTGTTCAACCGGTATGCCACAACGTTTGCGCGGAGCCGCAGTTCTCTTAACGCCGCGCCAGCGCGATCAGGCTCAACTGGACACCTCGAAAAACCCCTGCGCGACGCAAAATGCAACCAGCAACTCATTGATTTGCTTCAACGTGAATTGGTGCTGGCGAGGTTTTTCGAGATATCCAGGCGCGTGAGTGGCGCGCGGCGGCTGCAGGTGCCGATCAAGGTAAAGGTCTTCGAAGTCAAGTGACGAGAGACCGTGCCTTCATCGGCACCTCCTCGGCCCATCGGACCACTCCCCCAACCAAGTTGGAGGAAAACATTAATCGGTATACTGATTATTTCTTTACCCCCTCCCTTGCTCGTCATTCCGGCGAAAGCCGGAACCCATGGCTGGTTCGAGAAGAAAGAAGGGTTTTTTGAAATGGATGCGGGCATGCGCCGGCGCTCGTTCAATTACCATCACGCATGAACGATCGATGGGTTCCGGCTTCCGCCGGAATGACGTTTGTTAGGGAGCAGAATTAGGAGCTATCGAGCTTTCGCGCCTCCCAGGCGAGCCAGTGGCAGTCTCGAAGCACCTCCTCGACTTCATGGCGGGGCTTCTTGCGAATGTAAGGCGGCGGGCCGGGGCGGATCGGGTTTGTATAGATTAACCGGTCTTTCGAAAGCTTCTCTCGCCTTGCCTTCCAGCGCATGAACCGCTTGGCTTGATGGGTTAGATCGTCAAGCGCGAACTTGATCGCATGAAGTCTATGGGCAAGAGACGCGGCATTCACTTTGCCGTCCTTGGGCGGAGTGGGTTTGGATTTGGCGATGAGATCGCGGCTTTTCTTGTGCAACGCCCGGAGTGCTGCAGGGGTGAGATCGGCCGGGGCAAAGCTTTTGAGGGCATGTTTCGGGCGAGGCTCGGGCTGCAGGAGCGGCGGACGGATGTCCTCGAGCCGGAAGGCGGGCCGCTTGGTGCTGCCGTTGCCTTTCGAGACAATGCTTTCCTTGGGGCCGGAACGCGGAACTGCGGGCTTCCCCGCCATCCCCCGCGCGCAGGCAACGATCAACCGGCGGACGGCGGCTTCGGTTGGCCGGAGGATGCGCAGAATCGCGGTGTGGAGCGCACGCGGAATCCGGCCGACGGTAGCGGCCTCCGAAAGCCCCAGCATGGCAAAGAGCGCGCCCACGATGCGCACAAGCGCCGCACGGTTCCGCTTGATGGCAAAGTCCCAGTCCATGGTGTTTGTTTTAGTCATGAACGATGTAGAACAAACACAGAACTCCATGTCAAGGACTATTTTCGAGGCTTGTTATGAAGCGCGCCCTCTCCCATCCTCGGGTTTGACCCCGAGGATGGGAGAGGGCGAGTCGGAGTTGAATGCACTGGACTGCACCCCTGAAGTGAGACACGATAATTCCGTAATTCTGGCTTCTTCTGGTTTTCGACTTTTGCCCCAATGCCCCGTCTACACTGCTGATGGTCATCTACTCAAAATAGTCCTCGTCAATCTTCTTGACTTCAATCGTTTCTTGAACGCGGCAGCCGACATTGAACTTGACCAAATAGTTCGCCAACTGCTGGCCATCGATTAACACAATCCGCTTGCCTAGCCTTTCAGCGGTTTCAACTGCAGCCTTCGAGAACGACGATGTCGTGACAAACAAGCCCTTGGAAGCCTTATGCATATCAAGGCTACCGTAGAAATCCCGGATTGCTCCTGGCCCAATGCTTGTTTCGGAATTGTACCGCTTTGCTTGGATGTAAACTCTATCCAACCCCAATGTATCTTGATCGATGACGCCGTCTACCCCGTCATCACCTGAACGCCCGAGAATCTTGCCCGCTTCTTCGATCGCGCCTCCATACCCCATCGCTAGCAGAAGCGACACGACTACCCGTTCGAAAAACGATGGTGCGGAGTTCTGAATTCGCTCCACGATCTCAGCTCCAAGGCTGGAGTTTATCTCTTTTGAAAGCCTTCGCAATTGGTCGTCTGGTGTTTCACGCGGGTCCGCGGGGAAGGCGTTGTCCACTGATGAGTTTATTGAAGCCGCGACTTCATCTGTCGATTTTGTTCGAAACGCATTGAATTCGGGAAACTGCTGTAAGTACCTGATATCGATGCTTGTAAGTCCAGAAGCCAGGGCAGCGGATCCGCGCGGCGTAATCTTGAAATGCGCGCGCCGCGTTGGTTCCACCAGCCCAGCCTGTTTCAGGTAAGTCTTTGCCCAGTGAACGCGGTTGGAGAACGACGACTGTTTTCCGCTCGGCAGCATATCTGCCAAGTCGTCCGCCGACAATCCTAGTTCAGTAGCGAGCCTATCAACAACGTCTCCGATCCTGATTTCTCCAGCGGCGGCGGCCTTCAGTACCGGCAACATTAAGCTCTGATAGTCCGGAACTGCCATTTCACTTCTCCGAAAACAAAGAGATGCTAGCAGCGGGTAGTTCCAAAGCAAATGGCCGGAGCATCACAGCTCCGGCCAACTTGTATCTTTTCTCTCTTGCCCGCAGCGCCAAGGAGGTAGCTCAGCACCTGCTGAGACACCCCCTCACTCCCCGCTTCGCTATACTCCCCCAACGAAGTTGGGGGAGAAAATTGCGTCAATGCCCCGCCAGCACCGCCAGCAGCAACAGCGCCACGATATTGGTGATCTTGATCATCGGGTTGACCGCAGGTCCCGCCGTGTCCTTGTAGGGATCGCCGACGGTGTCGCCGGTCACGCTCGCCTTGTGGGCTTCCGAGCCTTTCAGGTGCTTCACACCCTTCGAGTCGACGAAGCCGTCCTCGAAGCTTTTCTTGGCATTGTCCCACGCGCCGCCGCCTGCCGTCATCGAGATGGCGACGAAGAGGCCGGTGACGATCACGCCCATGAGCATGGCGCCCACGGCGGCGAAGGCTTCGGCCTGGCCTGCGATCGCGAGGATCACGTAGTAGACCACGATGGGCGACAAGACCGGCAGCAGCGAGGGGACGATCATTTCCTTGATCGCTGCCTTGGTGAGCAAATCCACGGCGCGGGCGTAGTCGGGCTTCGATGTGCCCTTCATGATGCCGGGGTTTTCCTTGAACTGACGGCGCACTTCGGTGACCACCGATTGCGCTGCCTTGCCCACCGCCGTCATCGACATGCCACCGAAAAGGTAAGGCAGTAGCCCGCCGAACAGGAGACCCACCACCACATAGGGCGAGGAGAGATCGAAGCTCACCGGCACATTGGGGAAGAAGGCTTTGAGGTCCTGGGTGTAGGCGGCGAACAACACCAGCGCGCCCAAACCGGCCGAACCGATGGCGTAGCCCTTGGTGACCGCTTTGGTGGTGTTACCCACGGCGTCGAGCGCATCGGTGTTGTGGCGCACTTCTTTCGGAAGCCCCGCCATTTCGGCGATGCCGCCGGCATTGTCAGTCACCGGGCCGAAGGCGTCGAGCGCCACGATCATGCCAGCCAGCGCCAGCATGGTGGTGACGGCAACCGCGATGCCGAAGAGGCCGGCGAGATTGAAGGTGACGAGGATGCCCGCGATGATGACGAGTGCGGGCAGTGCTGTCGATTCAAGCGAGACAGCGAGGCCCTGGATCACATTGGTGCCGTGCCCGGTGATCGAGGCTTCGGCAATGGAGTTCACCGGGCGCTTGCCGGTGCCGGTGTAGTATTCGGTGATCCAGATGATGAGCCCAGTGATGATCAGGCCCACGATGCCGCAAAAGAACAGATCGAGGGGCGTGAAGCCGCCGAGATCGATGGCCATGCCGCCAAAGACGTAAGAGATCACGGGCCACAGCGCGACAAGCGAGAGAACGGCCGTGGCGATCACGCCCTTGTAGAGTGCGCCCATGATGTTGTTGGAGGCGCCGAGCTTGACGAAAAAGGTGCCGATGATCGAGGTGACGACGCAAGCGCCGCCGATTGCCAATGGCAGAACCATGCCGGCGAGCTTGTAAGCTTCGGGAAGTGCGATTGCCGCCAGAACCATGGTGGCGACGGTGGTCACCACATAGGTTTCGAAAAGATCAGCCGCCATGCCGGCGCAATCGCCGACATTGTCGCCGACGTTATCGGCGATGGTTGCAGGGTTTCTCGGATCATCCTCGGGGATGCCCGCCTCGACCTTGCCCACCATGTCGCCGCCCACGTCCGCACCCTTGGTAAAGATGCCGCCGCCGAGACGCGCGAAGATGGAGATCAGCGAGGCACCGAAGGAGAGTGCGACGAGCGCGTCGATCACCTTGCGGTCGGTGTGGGCAAGCCCCATCGAGCCGGTGAGGAAGCCGAAGTAGAGGACCACGCCCAGGAGGCCCAAGCCCGCTACCAGAAGGCCTGTCACAGCACCCGCTTTGAAGGCGAGGTCGAGGCCGCCGGCAAGCGATTTGGTCGCCGCCTGCGCCACCCGCACGTTGGCTCTGACCGAGACATTCATGCCGATGAAGCCAGCAAGGCCCGACAGGATGGCGCCTATGGCAAAGCCGATTGCCGCCCATTTGCCGAGCAGGAAGGCTGTAATGACGAAGATCACCGCGCCGACGATGGCGATGGTGGTGTATTGCCGCTTCAGATAGGCCGAAGCGCCCTCGCGCACGGCAGCGGAGATTTCCTGCATGCGCGCCGTGCCGGCATCCGCCGCCAGAAGGCCTCTTGTGGTGATAATGCCATAGACAATCGACAGCGCGCCCGCGAGCACGATCAGCCA
>JBJXGL010000281.1:0-5045 GCA_046160365.1 Aestuariivirga sp.
CCGAGTCACCATCTTCGCCAACAACGCCCGCGGCCTTCCAACCAGCATCACCCAAGGTTTCGGCACGCCGGATGCGCGAACCATCACGCTGGCCTGGCACGCCAGTCTCAACCTGCCCACCCTCATCACGGCGCCGCGCCTGACCAGCGCGATGACCTATGTCTCGGGCCGGCTCACGCAACTGATCCAGACCGATACCACCACGCACACGCTGCCCTATCCCACCTCGGGCCAGACGCGCGGCTGGGCTTACACGTATTCGGCCACCGGACAATTGCTTAGGAAGCGTCGATAATTTGATGAATCGAATTGGTTAGGAGCGGAGGATTCCCTTTTCGGGCATTACTTTGTAGTGTTTGGCGATGATTGACGTTGCCGCCATCAAGCTCCGCTACGAGATGGTCAGTCCTGTTTTGGACGAGCGCGCGCGCCGGCGGTTCGCGGCCTCGGAGGCGCTGGCGGCGGGATGGGGCGGGATCGCGGCGGTGTCGGACGCGACGGGCATCGCCCGCAGTACGATTGGCCGGGGTTTGGAGGAGTTGCGTGCGCGGGTTTCGGGCGCGGTGCGGGGCGGAATTCGCCGCGCGGGGGCGGGCCGCAAACCGTTGAGCGAGATCGATCCGACGCTTGTCTCCGATCTGGAAAGGATGGTGGATCCATCGACGCGCGGCGATCCCATGTCACCGCTCAAATGGACGACGAAGAGCCTGCGCAAGCTCGCCTCGGCGCTCCAGGCCATGGGCCATCGCGTGGGTCGCGACGTCGTCGGCGATCTGCTCAAGGCGCTGGGATACAGCCTTCAGGCCAATCGCAAGACGCTCGAAGGATCGCGCCATGACGATCGCGACGCGCAATTCCAGCACATCGCCACGACGGTGAAGCGAGCCATCGAAGCCGATCAACCGGCGATCTCCGTCGATACGAAGAAGAAGGAACTCGTCGGCGAGTTCAAGAACGGTGGACGCGAATGGCTGCCATCGGGATCACCCGAGACAGTGCGGGTCCACGACTTCGTCGATCCGAAGCTTGGACGTGCCGCACCCTACGGCGTCTACGACATCGCCGCCGACAAAGGCTGGGTGAGCGTCGGGATCGACCACGACACGGCAACTTTCGCGGTCAACGCGATCCGCTCCTGGTGGAGCGCCATGGGACACGCGCGCTACGCCAACGCCCATAGCTTGACAATCACCGCCGATGGCGGTGGCTCCAATGGATCGCGCGTCCGCCTGTGGAAGGTCGAGCTTCAGAAGCTGGCCGACGAGTTGGGATTGAGCGTGACAGTCCTGCATCTTCCGCCCGGCACCAGCAAGTGGAACAAGATCGAGCATCGCCTCTTCTCGTTCATATCGCGGAACTGGCGAGGACGACCGCTGGTGGATTACAAAACCATCGTCGAACTCATCGCTGCCACGACCTCGACCACCGGCCTGACCGTTCGCTGTCAACTCGACCCGACCCTCTATCCCGCAGGCGTGAAAATATCGGACGCCGTCATGGACGACCTGAACATCGTCCATGATGCATTTCACGGGGAATGGAACTATACTGTCATGCCGAACGAACCAAAATCGCAGCGGTAAATCCGCGACGCTTCCTTAGTTGGATTCTGCCGTCTTAGGTGGCTACCCTTTGTTGGACAGAATCTGGGCTGGATTATGAGAGAGTCCAGCCGGTTCAACTGCGCTGGCTAGGCCGCCAGCAGGCTGTTTGAGGTTAGCGCCTTTCCTTCAAAATAGGTATCCCTTTCTTTCTGTTGTTGCTCTGCCTGTGGGTATGTGGGCAACGCCTGACGGGTCGTTGTCGTCTGTGGTGGCGCCAGAGCGTTGTCCACATATCCACAGGCCCCGGCGGCGAAGACAACGCTCGGTGTTTCATAGCCCAGCGACTGGTGCTTGCGCTCGGTGTTGTAGAAGGTGATCCATTCGCCGATGCCGGCCCGGGCCTCGGCCGCGCTGGCATAGGCGTGGAGGTAGACCTCCTCGTATTTGAGGCTGCGCCACAGGCGCTCGATGAATATGTTGTCGAGGAAGCGGCCCTTGCCATCCATGCTGATCTGGACCCCTTGCGCGATGAGCATTCCGGTGAAGGCTTCCGAGGTGAATTGCGCGCCCTGGTCCGTGTTGAATATCTCCGGCCTGCCGTGCCGGTCCATGGCCTCCTGCAAAGCCTCGACGCAGAATGCCGTGTCCATGCTGATCGACAGGCGCCAGGCCAGAACCTTGCGGCTGAACCAGTCCATGATCGCCACCAGATAGACAAAACCCCGCGCCATGGGGATGTAGGTGATGTCAGCGCACCACACCTGGTTCGGATGGTCAATGACCATGTTACGCAGCAAATACGGGTATATTTTGTGGCCGGGCTGCGGCGCGCTGGTGTTGGGCTTCTGATAGATCACGCAAAGCCCCATGCGTTGCATGAGGCGCCGCACCCGTTCGCGGCTGACCACAAAGCCATCGTCAGCAAGCTCCACAACCATCCGCCGCGCTCCGTAGAATGGCCACCTGGTGTGAATGACATCAATGGCCCGCATCAGCGCCAGTTCGGTTTCGCGCAGGGGCGCGGGTTCGTAATAAAATGTCGAGCGCGCCACCTTGAGCAGGGCGCATTGCTCCGTCACCGCGAGCTTCGGGTGCTCACATGAGATCATCTGTAGACGGACGGTCTGGCTCATGTTCCAGACCTTTCCCGAAAAAAATCCCGCTCCATGGTGAGCTGCCCGATTTTGGCGTGAAGATCGGTGAGTTGCGTCTTGCCGGCGGCCTCGGCCCGGGCCGCCTTGCCGCCAGCTTCAAACAGTCCGGTGACCCCGTCCAGGACCGCCTTTTTCCAGGCATGGATCTGGCTGGAATGCACGCCATACTTGCCCGCGAGTTCGGCCACAGTGCCTTCCTCCCGGATTGCCGCCATGGCCACTTTCGCCTTGAACGCGGCAGAGTGCTTCTTTCGGATATTCGTCATCTCTTTCCCCTTGGTTCTCGACCATTTTAGGGGCCGGACTCTCTCTTACCAACCTGTCCAGTTTTTGGGGGCCACCTCAGCGAGCAGCGGTATCGGCGCTGCCATCGCCACTCTGCTCGCGGCCGAAGGCGTCAAGCTTGGCCTTGCTTCGCGCAGAAAAGACGATCTCGGCCTAAAGGATGTGGTCGCAACCCCCTGCGACATCCGCAGGCGGGTGGACATCGAAGCTGCCGTCGCCGCCACGGTTGAGAGCTTCGGCGGCCTCGACATCGTCATCGCCAATGGCGGTGTCGGAACCTACCGGCCGGTAATCGAGACGCCCGCGGAGGAAGTCGACGAAATGGTCGACACAAATGTGAAGGGACTGATCTTCACCGCCCAGGTTTGCGTCCCGTATCTCCTGAAGCGCGGCGGCGGCGACTTTCTCACGCTCGCCTCCGAAGCGGGTCGGCGTGCCTTGCCGGGCGAGGCGATCTACGTCGCTTCAAAGTTCGCTCAGGTCGGCTTCACCCGCTCCCTCGACCACGAGGTGCGCGCCAAGGGTATCCGCTGTTCCAATATCTGCCCGGGCGGCGTCGCCACTAATTTTGGCATGGGTCGCGGTCTGCGCACGCCCGACATGCCGCAGCTTGCCGGCATGATGCGCCCGGAGGATGTCGCCGAGATCGTCCTCTTTACCCTGACGCGGCCGACCCATTTCCGGATCCTCGAGAGCGCCGTCCGTTCCATGAACGAACAATCTTGGGGATAGGTGCGATCGGAACTTGAATGAAAAAGATCGCGACCATCGGCGAGATACTCGTCGAGATCATGGCCACCGAGCGCGGCGACGGCTTTCGAGAGCCACTGCCTTTGGCCGGCCCTTACCCTTCCGGAGCTCCGGCGATCTTTATTGATCAGGCGGCAAGACTCGGTCAGCCCTGCGGCATCGTGAGCTGTGTGGGCAAGGATGATTTCGGCAGCCTCAATGTTGACCGGCTGAGTCGCGATGGTGTTGATGTCAGCGGCATTGCAGTCGATCCGGAATTTGCGACCGGCAGCGCCTTCGTCCGGTACCGGAACGACGGCAGTCGCGCCTTCGTCTTCAACATCAAGCACAGCGCCTTCGGTCGGGCCGCGCTCGATGCTGCGGCAAAGCCCTGATCGCCGGCAGCGACCACCTGCATGTGATGGGCACGTCGCTCTTTTCACCGTTGCTGGATGCTGCAACCCACGATGCAGTAGCCATGGTCAAGCGGGCCGGCGGCACCGTCTCCTTCGATCCGAGTGTCCGTGCCGAGATGCTTGGTCTTCCCGGTGTGCAGGCGGCGCTCGAGGCGATCTTTGCCGAATGCGATCTCTTCCTGCCAAGCGGGCGGGAACTGTTTCTGTTCTCGGCAGCGATCCGATGTCGCCGCTGCGCTGGACATGCAAGGGCACGCGTCGGTTGGCCGCCCAACTTGGGGAACTGGGTCACAAGATCGGCCACACGGTCGTCGGCGAGTTGCTGAAGGCGGAAAAGTTCAGCTTGCCGGCCAATCGCAAGACCCTGGAAGGCGCGGACCACCCCGACCGCGACGCTCAGTTCCAAGTGGTCAACGCCGCCGTGAAGACCGCCTTGGCGGACCGGCAACCGGTCAACTCGGTCGATACGAAGAAGGAGTTGGTAGGCGGCTTCAAGAACGCCGGCCGGGAATGGCGGCTTCAAGGCGATCCCGAGGAGGTGCGGTTGCACGACTTTCTCATCCAGGAACTGGGGCGCGCCGTTCTCCACGGAATTTACGACCTCGCCGCCAACGCGGGCTGGGTGAATGTCGGCATGGACAATGACACCTCGGCCTTCGCCGCGCAGACCATCCGCCGCTGGTGGCGCGAAGTCGGCCGCCTTCGCTATCCCCTGGCCAAGCGTCTGGTCATCACCGCCGATGGAAGCGGCGGCAATAGCTCGCGCGGACGCCTTTGGAAGCTTGAACTGCAGCGTCTGGCCGATGAACTCGGCCTATCAATCGAAGTCCATCACCTCCCGCCGGGAACAAGCAAGTGGAACAAGATCGAGCATCGCCTGTTCTCGTTCATTACCCAGAACTGGCGGGCCAAGCCGC
>JBJXGL010000282.1:0-7522 GCA_046160365.1 Aestuariivirga sp.
AAGGCGCCGACAACGTTTCGAACGTGGAGAACTTCCGATTCTCCGGTCCGGTCACCGTCGCGGTGGCCAATCTCATAAGTCTGCAATCGGATGGCGATGCGGACGCGGACAGCGTGGCCGAGAACGCAGCCAATGGAAGTCAGGTCCAAATCGACGTCAACGCCGCGGCGGGTGTGGGCGCCAGCATCAGCTATTCAATCGTGTCAGGCAATGCCGACAGCGCATTCGCCATCGACGCCGCCACCGGCATCGTGACAGTGGCCAACGCGACCCTGCTCGATTTCGAGACCCAGCCAAGCCGCGCCATCACCATCCGCGCCACCGCCACCGGCGGCGACTTCGGCAGCTTCACCGACAAGTCCTATACGATATCGGTCACCAACGCGAACGAAGCGCCCGTCATTAACGAACCGGCATCCGATCTCGCTCCGTCGGGCGACGAGGATACCGACATCACGGGCGCGATCGTCGCCACCGATGTAGATCCTGATATCCTCACCTACGCGGTGCAAACGGGCGGCGAGCCGGCCAACGGCTCGGTGATCTTCACCGGCAACAGCTACTCCTACACGTCCGACGCCGACTTCAACGGGGCCGACAGCTTCACGGTTCTGGTCTCCGACGGCGCAGGCGGAACCGACACGGTCATTGTCAATGTGACGGTCAACAGCGTCAACGATCCGCCAACCGCAGTGAACGATACCGCTTCCACTGACGAAGACGTGACTGCGAATGGCGACGTTCTTTCAAACGACACGGACCCCGATACGGGAGACACGAAGACCGTCACGCAAGTGAACGGTCTCGCCGGTAATGTTGGCGTGGCGGTTCTGCTCACCTATGGGCATCTTACCATCAGCTCCAACGGCGGGTGGAGCTTCGTCACCGACACGGCGGCCGCGCAGGCGCTGAACGATCTCGATACCGTCCAGGAAACGGTGAGCTACCAGATGCGCGATGCTGCGGGATCGCTCTCCAGCGCCACGCTGCAGATCACCATCAACGGCAAGGACGAAGTGGTCACGGGCACGAATGGCAACGACAACCCGCTTGCTGGCGTGACTCCCTACGACGATCAAGCCTTTGGCCTCGACGGCGACGACGTGATCGACTCGCTTTCCGGCGATGATGAAGTGTTCGGCGGAAACGGCAACGACATACTGACGGGCAGCGCGGGAAGCGATCAGCTGGACGGCGGCGCTCAGACCGATACGGCAAGCTACGCCAACGCGTCTTCGGGCGTGTTCGCGGACCTCTCCACGGGAATTGGGACATATGGTGACGCCGAGGGTGACGCCTACATCAGTATTGAGAATCTCACGGGCTCCGCCTTTGGCGATCACCTTTACGGGAATGGCCTCGACAACGTGCTCACTGGCGGCGACGGAAACGACGTACTGCGGGGTGGCGCCGGCGCGGACGAGCTCGACGGCGGCGCTGGCGTTGCCGACTACGCGATCTATGTGGATGCGGCGGCGGAGGTCACTATCGATCTTGAAAACATGGCGCTCAACACCGGCGATGCCGCAGGCGATACGTACATTGGAATTGAACGGTTCCAGCTCACTAACTTCGACGATGTCTTCTCCGGAGATTCCGCGAACAATATAGTGTACGGTTTGGACGGTGATGATCAGTTGAGCGGACGCGGCGGCGACGACCATCTAAACGGTGGCGCGGGCGCGGACGCCTATGATGGCGGCGCCGGCGCCGCCGACTATGCGTCCTACGTGAACGCAACCGGCGCGGTGACCGTCGACTTCACCAACCTCGCCGCGAACACCGGAGATGCCGCGGGCGATACCTTCGTCAACATCGAAGGATATCAGCTCACTAACTTTAACGACACATTCAAAGGCAGCGCTGCGGGCGAGACGATTCGCGGATTTGAGGGCGCCGATTTCCTCTCAGGCCGCGGCGGGCGCGACATCTTGCGCGGAGACGGGGGCGTGGACACGTTCATCTTCACCGCCATCGCCGACTCCGGATTGGGCGCGGCGCGCGATGTGGTGCAGGACTTTGTCGTGGGCACGGACAAGCTCGACGTGTCGGTGATCGATGCCGCATCCGCCGCGGGCGTTCAGGACTTCAGCTTTATTGGCACGGCATCCTTCACGGCCGAAGGCCAGGTGCGCGCGGTGCAGTCGGGCGGCAACACCATCCTGGAGTTCAACACCGCGGGCACAACGGGCGCGGAGATGTCGATCCAGCTTAACGTCGTGACCGCGACGGCGCTGACATCGTCCGATTTCATTTTCTAACGAGCGGCGGGCGGCGTTCGTGCCAGCTTGTTGACTGCTGATAGGCATGCGCCGCGCGGAGCACGGTCCAGTCGTCGTGCATGCGGCCGACGATGTGCAGGCCTGCCGGCAAGCCTGATTTCGTGAAGCCGCAGGGCACGCTGCAGGCCGGCTGCTGTGTCAGATTGAAAGGATAGCTGAAGGGGGTCCAGTTCACCCACTTCCTCGGGCCGACGGTTTCCGGCGCAAGCAGGCCCGCGCCGAATGCGGGAATTGGCAGCGTGGGCGTGATCAGGAGATCATGGTTCTCCATGAACTGACGCATGTGCGTGCCGAGAAGACCGCGCGCTTTTACGGCGTCGAGATGCTGTTCCAGCGAGATTGACATCGACTGTTCGAGCACGTCGGCAAGTCCCCAGTCGAGCAGCGCGCGTTTCTCCTGCGGCAATGGACCAAGGAGCGAGCGCACGCCGGACCACCAGAGGACACGGAAACATTCGGCGGGATCTTCGAAGCCAGGATCGATCTCTTCAACATGCGCGCCAAGCTCGGCGAGCTGTTTCACTGCGGCTGCCACGAGGGTGGCGATTTCGGGATCGACATTGGCATGGCCAAGAGCCGGGCTGAAGGCGATCCGAAGGCCTTTCGCTCCACCTTTTAGGCCTTTCACGAAATCGCGCGGATCATGGGGCAGCGAATGCCAATCGCGCGCATCGGGCTTCGAGATAATGTTCATCATGAGGGTCGCGTCTTCGACCGTGCGGGTCATGGGGCCGACATGGGCGACGGTGCCGAAAGGCGAGAGCGGCCAGGCCGGGACGCGGCCATAGGATGGCTTGTGTCCGAAGATTCCGGCGAAGCCCGCAGGAATACGAATTGATCCGCCGCCATCGGTGCCAAGAGTCAGCGGCGCATAACCTGCGGCCGCCGCGGCGGACGATCCGCCCGACGAGCCGCCCGGCGTTTTCGAAGGATCCCATGGATTGCGGGTGATGCCAGTGAGTGGCGAGTCAGTCACTCCTTTCCAGCCGAATTCGGGCGTGGTGGTTTGACCCAAGAGAACGCAACCGGCTTCGCGGAGCCGCGCAACCGATGGGCCGTCGTGCACCCATTGCTGATTGGGATCGACGGTTCTCGATCCGCGCCGGGTGGGCCAGCCCTTGACCAAGATCAGGTCCTTCACCAGCGCTGGCACGCCATCGAGTAGGCTCAACTCCGCGCCCTTGTGCCAGCGGGCTTCGCTCGCCTTCGCGGCTGCGAGCGCTTCGTCAGCATGAACGCCACACATGGCATTGATCTTGCCATCGAAGGCCTCGATCTGCGCGAGGCAGGCTTTCGTGGCTTCAACCGGCGATAACCGCTTCGAGCCGTAACCCTTGGCGAGTTCGGCCGCACTTAGCCAATTGAGCTCCGTCACGATGTTCAGCCTCCTGGAATGCGGGGCAGGAGATAGATTTCCGCGTTTTCCGGCAAAGGCTGGCTCCACGTGTCGCGAAAGATCTTGCCATCAATCGAAACGGAAACGCCGCGCTTGATGTGCTCCGCCATGCCGGGGTACTGCTCTTCGAGCTTCCGGAACAGCTCGCGGATGGTTTGTGCCTCCACATCTACGGTGGCGGCTCCGCCAGCAGCCGGACGGAGCGCGCCCCATAGATGAATGACCGGCATCAGGCTCCCGCGAGCGCCCTCAAGATGCGCGGCGGCGACATCGGCACGTGGTCCAAACGGACGCCGATCGCATTGGACAGCGCGTTGCCGATGGTCGCGAGCGGCGGCACGATCGAAGTTTCGCCAACGCCGCGCACGCCGTAAGGGTGATTGGGGTTGGGAATCTCGAGGATCACCGTGTCGATGAAGGGCAGGTCCGAGCAGACCGGGATGCGGTAATCGAGGAAGCCCGGATTCTGCAGGCGGCCATCCTTGCCATAGATGTACTCCTCGTTGAGGGCCCAGCCGATGCCTTGCGCGGCACCACCCTGATATTGGCCCTCGACATAGGAGGGATGGATCGCCGTGCCGGCATCCTGGATCACCGTGTAGCGGAGGATTTTCGTGCGGCCGGTTTCAGGATCGACCTCGACGTCGCAGATATGCGTGGCGAAAGACACGCCCGCACCATCGGCCACGATTTCGTTATGGCCGGCGACGGGGCCGCCGGTGTTGGCGGCGGCTGCCGCGATTTCCTTGAGCGATAACGGCGCCAGGTTGCCGCGGCCTTCGCCCTTGGCCTTGGCATGGCCGTCTTCCCAGATCACGTCCTCGACCGGGATTTCCCACATCTTGGCGGCGCGTTCCTTAAGTACACGGATCGTGTCGCGCGCGGCAAAAACGGTGGCCATGCCGGAGGAGAAAGTGCCGCGGCTGCCATCGGTCATGTCGTTGTGGCCGAGCGTGCCGGTATCGGCAACGACGGCCTTGACGCTCTCGTAGGGAATGCCGAGTTCTTCCGCCGCGATCAGCGACAGCGAGGCGCGCGAGCCGCCGACGTCGATGGTGCCGACGGTGAGAGTGAGGGTCCCATCCACGCCGACATTGATGTCGGTGCAGGTCTGGCCGCCGAAGTTGAACCAGAAACCGCAAGCCATGCCACGGCCCTGGTTCTTGCCCAAGGGAGCTTTCATGTGCGGATGGTTCTTCGCGGCTTCGAGTGTGGGGCCAATGCCGATTGGACCATAGACCGGGCCGTAGGACGATTGCGTTCCCTGCTTCGCCGCGTTCTTGATGCGGAAGTCGACCGGGTCCATCCCGATCTTCTTGGCGAGATCGTCGATCACACTTTCGACTGCGAATGCGGCCATGGGCGCCGATGGCGCGCGATAGGCTGCGGACTTCGGCCGGTTGACGAATATCTCGTAACCGCGCGAGCGCACGTTTTTCAGATCGTAACAGGCGAACGATGTCATGGCGCCAAGCTCGGCCCACATGCCGAGATAGGGGCCGGAGGCATAACGGAGTTCGGCCGTGGCGGCGGTGATGGTGCCATCGTTCTTGACGCCGATCTTGACGTCAATCGATGTGGCGCTGGTCGGGCCCGATGCGCGGAACACTTCCTCGCGGGTCATCACCAGCTTCACCGGGCGGTTTGCTTTGCGCGAGAGCGCGAGAGCGATGGGTTCGCCCCAGATGTGGGTCTTGCCGCCGAAGCCGCCTCCGATCTCGGAGGCAGTGACGCGGAGCTTCGACACATCCATGCCGAGCAACTGCGCGCATTGGGCGCGATAAACAAAGTGGCCCTGGGTGCAGACCCAGAGTTCGCCTTGGCCATCAGGGCCGACGCTGGCGACGCAAGCATGCGGCTCGATATAACCCTGATGGGTCTGCTCGGTCTTGAAGTTGCGCTCGATGATGTGGTCGGCTTCGCGGAAGCCTGCCTCCACATCGCCGTGACCGAACTCGGTCTTCTTGGCGACGTTTGAGGCCTTCTCGGGCCTGGGGTCCATGCCGATGGTGCGCATCTTGGGATTCAGAACAGGAGCCGTGGGCTTCACAGCCTCATCCACGTCCGTCACATGCGGCAGGATTTCGTATTCGACCTTGATGAGCTTCAACGCTTTCTTTGCGGTCTCCGCATCAATGGCGGCAACGGCGGCTACGGCATGGCCGTCATAGAACACGGTGCCGCGTGCCATGCAGTTTTCGAGCATGTCGTACATGCCCTTATCACCATCAGTCAGATCGGGAAGATCGGCGCTCGTGATGACCGCCTTCACGCCTTTCAGCTTTTCGGCCTTCGAGGTGTCGATCTTCGTTATCTTCGCATGCGCATGCGGCGAGCGGAGAATAAGTCCGGTGAGCTGGCCGGGCATGGACATGTCGGCGCCGTAGCGGGCGCGGCCCGTCACCTTGTCGACGCCATCGGGGCGAAGCGGCCTGGTTCCAACGAGTTTGAATTTCTGATTGGTGAACGATGTATCGAGCGGCATGATTAGGCTCCTCTCATCTCTCGCGCGGCGTCCTGAACGGCGCGCACGATCTTGTCATAGCCGGTGCAGCGGCAGAGATTTCCGGCAAGGCCGAAACGGATTTCCTCCTCGTTCGGATCCGGGTTCTTTTCCAGAAGCGCACGCGCCGCAATCAGGAAGCCCGGCGTGCAGATGCCGCATTGAAGCGCGGCGTGTTCGATGAACTTTCGCTGCAGTGGATGCAGTTCGCTGCCATTGGCCATGCCTTCGATGGTTTCGATCTTGCGGCCCTCGGCTTCGGCGGCAAGGACCAGGCAGGAGCAAACGAGACGGCCATCGAGGGTGACGCTGCAGGCACCGCAATCGCCCGTGCCGCAGCCTTCCTTGGCGCCGGTGAGGCCGATCCGGTTGCGGAGTGCATCGAGCAGGCTTTCCGACTCGTCGCAGACGAAATCAACAGTGTCGCCGTTGATAGTGGTGGAAACTTTGATCGACATTACTTGCCTCCTGCGCGGCTGTAGGCGATTTTCGCCGCGCGCTTGGCTAGCACGGCCGCAACTTTGGTTCTGAATTCGATGGTGCCGCGCTTGTCGTCGATAGGACGGCAGGCGGCGGAGCAGGCGCTCCCAAGTTTCTCAAGGGCCGCATCGTCGAGGCTGGTACCGATGATGGCCCTGGCGGCATCCGCCGCCAGAAGCACAGTGGGAGCCACGGCGCCAAGCGAGACGCGGGCGTCCTTCACCACGCCTTTGACATCAAGCGTAAGGCTGATGCCGCAGCTTACCACGGCGATGTCCATTTCGGTGCGCGGAATGAAGCGCAAGTACGCATCGCCCGAGCGGGCGGGGCGCTTCGGCAACAGAATGGCTTCGACCAGTTCGCCCTTCTTGAGGGATGTTTTGCCGGGGCCGATGGCCACATGCTCAACCGGAATGACGCGCCTGCCCCTGGGGCCAGCGATCTGGGCCCTGGCGCCGGCCGCCACCATGGCGGGAACACTGTCGGCGGCGGGGCCAGCATTGCACATATTGCCGGAGATGGTGCAGCGGCCCTGGACCTGCTTTGAGCCGATCAAATTGGCGGCCTCGACGACACCGGGCCAGACCTTGATGAGGGCCTTGTTTTCGCCAAGCTCGGCGCAGGATACGGCGGCGCCAATGCTCCATCCCATGGCCGTCTTCTTCACCTCGCGCATCGCCTTGATGCGCTTGATGTCGACCACGAGATCGGGCTCGATGAAGCCGCCCTTCATGCGGACGAGAAGATCCGATCCGCCGGCCAGGACATAAGCGCTTCCCCTGGCCTTGGCGAGCAAGGCCACGGCGGCCTTTGTCGTTTGTGGTGCCTCGTATTGCATCATGCCACCTGTGTTGGATTTCG
>JBJXGL010000283.1:0-15273 GCA_046160365.1 Aestuariivirga sp.
GCGCTCAATGCCGGCGGCTTCGACTACATCACCTGGATTCACGAAACCGGGCATGCGCTTGGCCTTGCGCATCCGCACGACAACGGCGGAACCTCCACCATCTTCCCCGGCGTCACCGCCGAGTTCGATGACTACGGCGACTTCAATATGAACCAGGGCATCTACACAACGATGACCTACAATGACGGCTGGCTCGCCGGCGCCGGCGCGCATGGCGCCTCGACGCCCGCCGACTACGGCTACCAGATGGGCATGATGGCGCTCGACATCGCGGCGCTGCAGCTCATGTACGGCGCAAACATGAGCTACCGCACCGGCAACGACAGCTACTACATCGACAGCACCAACGGCACTGGCAGCGGATATCTCTGCATCTGGGACGCCGGCGGCACCGACACCATCATCGGCACGGGCGCGCAAAGCGTCCGCATCGATCTGCGCGCGGCAACGCTTGGGCTCGATGCGAACGGCGGCGGATTTGTGAGCTCGGTCACGAGTGGACCTACGATTTTCGCGGGGCTCACCATCGCGGCGGGCGCCGTCATCGAAAATGCGCGCGGCAGCACCGGCGCGGACACGTTGATCGGCAACGCGGCGAACAACATCCTGAATGGACTTGGCGGTGCGGACGCCATGGAGGGCCTCGACGGGAACGACACCTACTATGCCGACAATGTCCTCGACACGGTGATCGAAGCGCTGAATGCCGGAATTGACGCCGTGCGCTCCACCGTGAACTGGACGCTGAGCGCGGATGTGGAGAAGCTCTACATCCTCAACAGCGTGGTCAGCGCCACCGGCAACGCGCTATCGAACTTCATCTACGGCAACAATGCCGCCAACACCATCAACGGACTGACCGGCGCGGACCGGCTCTTTGGAGGCCTGGGCAACGATCTCTACATCGCCGATTCGACCGGTGATCTCATCTACGAAACCAGTGCCGCGGGCGGAACCGACACGGTGCAGTCCTCGGTCAATCACACGCTTTCAGTGAACGTCGAGAACCTGACGCTCACCGGCGGCGTCAACATCAACGGCACCGGCAATTCCGCCACCAATACGATCATCGGCAACAGCAATGTGAACTTCATCGATGGCAAAGCAGGCAGCGACACGCTGACGGGCGCTGGCGGCAATGACAGCTTCCTGTTCTCCACCACGCTGGGTGCAACGAACATCGATACGATCGCCGACTTCTCGGTTCCCAACGACACGATCCGGCTCGACGATGCGATCTTCGCCGCACTCGCGGCGGGAACGCTGGCGGTGGCAGCCTTTCACACAGGCGCGGCCGCCGCCGATGCCTTGGACCGGATCATCTACAACAACGCCACGGGTGCTGTTCTCTACGATGCGGATGGCTTGGGCGGAGCCGCGGCTCAGCAGTTCGCGGTTCTGACGGCGGGACTGGCGATGACGAATGTGGACTTCTTTATTTATTGAAGCTGCGCTACTATGGCTATCGAGGGGGCCGGACTGAACCAAGGCGAGGTTTGCCGTGCCTACAGCTGTCGACGATTTCTATTCCGTTAATGAAGGCGAGATTCTGACGGTTTCGCTGCCTGGGTTTCTCGGCAACGACACCGATGCCGAGGGCGACCCCATAACGGCGGACCTCATCACCAAGGCGAGCCCGGATGGGATCCTCACGGCGTTTCCCGACGGGCACTTCACCTTTACGCCCAATGCCGGGTTCATCGGACTGACCAGCTTCTCATACAGGATCACCGATGGATCCGGTTTCGACGAAGCCACCGTGACCATCGAGGTCATCAACGACCCGGAACCGATTGCCGTCAACGACTTCTATTCGGTCAATGAAGGTCAGACCCTGACCGTAGCCGCGCCGGGGTTTCTCGCCAATGACAGCGACCCGGACGGCGATCCCTTTTCGGCAACCCAAATCACCAAGGGGAGCCCGGATGGAACCCTCGCCGCGTTTCCCGACGGGAGCTTCACCTTCACGCCCAATGCCGGATTCGCGGGCCTGACGAGCTTCTCCTATCGGATCAGCGACGGGCTTGGCACCGATGAAGCCACGGTCGTCATCAACGTCATCAACAACCGGGAGCCCACGGCACGCGACGATCACTACGTGGTCGAAGCGGGCGAAATCCTCACGATTGGGGCGCCAGGTATTCTGGCCAATGACAGCGACGCGGAAGGCGATGCGATTTCGGCCGTCCTTATCACCAAGGCGAGCCCGGATGGGATCCTTACCGCGTTTCCCGACGGAAACTTCACGTTCACGCCGAATGCCGGATTCACCGGGCTCACCAGTTTTGGCTACCGGATCAGCGACGGGCTGGGCACCGACGAAGCCACGGTTTTCATCAATGTCATCCCCGATCCCTACAACGGCACGGCGGGCGACGACTTGCTGATTGGAAGCGATACGGGCAACACCATCAACGGCCTCGGCGGCAACGATACGGTGAGGGGGGAAGACGGCGGAGACTCGCTTTACGGCGGTATCGGCAACGACAAACTCTATGGCGCCGCCGGCGGCGACTATCTCGATGGCGGGCTGAATATCGACTTCATGGCCGGTGGACAAGGCGACGACACCTATGTTCTCGACAATGCCGCGGATGCAACCGTCGAACTCGTGGGCGCGGGCTACGATAGCACCATCGCCAGCGTCACACATGCGCTGCGGGCCAACATCGAAGCGCTCTATCTCGCCTTCGCCGCCGGAAACATCAATGGCACCGGAAATGCGCTGAACAATAACCTGATCGGCAACGGCGGCAGCAACATTCTCAATGGCCTTGGCGGCGGCGACTACATGCAGGGCAACAAAGGCAACGACACATTCTATGTCGACAACGCGGCCGACTTGGTGTTCGAAGGCTTCAACGAAGGCATCGACACGGTGCGTTCATCGCTCAGCTTCGCGCTCGGAAGCGATCTGGAAAAGCTCTATCTGCTGACCGGCGCGCTCGACGGCACCGGCAACAGTCTTTCGAACTTCATCTATGGAAACGATTCCAGCAACAAGATCGACGGCGGGATGGGTGCGGACCGTCTGTTTGGCTACAAAGGCAACGATACATTCACCGTCGACTCCACTGGCGATCTGGTGTTCGAGAGCGCGGGCGGCGGCACCGACACGGCGCTTGCCTCCACCAATCACACGCTTGCCGCCAATGTGGAGCGGCTGACGCTGACGGGCGCTGGCAACATCAACGCCACCGGCAACGATATGGCCAACATCATCATCGGCAATGGCGGCAACAACTTCATCGACGGAAAGCTCGGCAGCGACAATCTGACCGGAGGCCTCGGTCAGGACAATTTCGTGTTCACCACCGCTCCTGCCGCCGCCAATCTCGATACCGTAACCGACTTCACCGTGGCGGACGACACGATCCGGCTGGATGACGCGGTGTTTGCAGCACTCGGTCCCGGTTTCTTGGCTGTCTCGGCCTTCCATCTGGGAGCAGGGGCGGCGGATGCCTTGGACCGGATCATCTACAATACCGCAGGCGGAGCACTCTTCTACGATCCCGATGGCGCGGGCGGCCAAGCGCAGGTCAGAATCGCCAACCTCTCCGCCGGACTGGCGCTGACAAACGCGGATATCTTCGTGTTCTAGAAAAAGTAGACTTTACGTTGAGGAAGAATACTTCCTGTGCCGGCCATCACAGACGGCGGCCAAAGTCTGTGCGAAAGCTCACCGCCGTAAACCAAACGCACCGAATTGAATAATCTCGCGGTTCCTGCGTAGTATCGTTCAAGAAGGGGCACACCGGCTGGACGGGCCGGATCGGGCGCGGGTTCTCCGCGCACGCCCCTGCCGTCCGCAAAAAGGGAGCGACGGCGATGACAACGACACCGACTGTTTGGAAACCGGCAACTCAGTTGAACCTGGGAGCCGCTGGCGGCGTACAAACTCGTCCCATTCCAATTGGCCTGGCCAACGGCGATATTCTCGCAGGCTGGTTCGACAACAGCTTCGGCCCCTCGGCCGGCGAGGATATCACGGCACGGAACTTCGATCCGTTTGGCAATGCCACCGGCGGTTTCATTCAGCTCAATACCGTCTCGACCGCAGATGACGAGGACTTGCAGGACATCAAGGCCCTGCCCGATGGCGGCTACATCGTAACTTACATCGATGAACAAGGCGCGGGCGATGATGTGATTCGCCTGGAGCGCTACGACGCGAATGGCGCGGTCGTGTTCTCAGGCTTCGTGGCCGCGGGCGGCGTCGTCAGCAACGCGAAACTCAGCGTCGCGTCAAACGGCAACTACATGCTGACCTTCACGCGCGACACAGCCGGCGACCTGAATCTCCGCGCCCATATCTTCAACGGTGTAACCAACACCGCCGTCGCCGAATTTGACGCGGCAGGAAACGGCGCCGATGATTTCAGAAATGGCGAATCCGCGGGCCTCAGCAACAATAACTTCGTGACCGTTTGCCACCGCGACGTGCTGGCCGGCACCGACTTTGTCGAATTCAAGATCGTCAACAGCGCCGGCGCCCAGGTCGTGGCGCCCACGACAGTGGCCAGCAACAACAGCTTCAATCCAGACGTCGCCGGGCTCAGCGGCGGGGGTTTTGTCGTGGCCTACACCCGCTCCAACGACCTTTTCTTCCGCATCGGCACCAATGCTGGCGCCCTTGGCGCCGAGACGACAATTGCAAGCGGCGCGAACTCCCAGAATTTCGCCAAGCTCGTGGCTCTCAAAGACGGCGGCTTTTTCGTCGTCTGGCAAGATTCGACTGCGGCTGACCTGATCGGTCAGCGTTATAGCGCCGCTGGTGCTACGATCGGCAGCAACATCATCATCGATGCAACGCTTTTAGGCGGTGCTGCGCACGAGGTTTCGCTGACGAGCGATGGTAGGATCCTCGTCAGCTGGTTCGACGGCGAACCAGTAATGATCATTCTCGATCCGCGCGACGATACCATCACCGGCACAGCTGCAAGCGAAGTTCTGACGACGCAGACCACGGATACGGTGATCTCCGGACTTGGCGGCAGCGACACGATCCTCGGCCTCAATGGCAACGACACCATCGACGGCGGAGTGGGCACCGACACGATCAAGGCCGGCGGCGGCAACGACACCATCAAGGTGGCCGAGGGGCATTTCATCGACAATGTGGACGGCGAAGGCGGCAGCGACACGCTCGATCTCCGCCTCAACACCACGCGCTTCGCCACCATCGACATGGTGGCGGGCACCTGGGACATGAGCGCCGTGAGCGGCGGCGCGCGGACTATCGCCAATATCGAAATCGTCAAGGGCACGCAGCTTGGCGACACCATGACCGGCGGCTCCGGTTCGCAAACCCTCGAAGGCGAAGACGGCCTCGACCTGATCAAGGGCGGCGCGGACGGCGATATCCTCAATGGCGGCGGCGGATTGGGCGACTACGTGATCTACAGCGGCTCGGCCGGCGCCGTCACCATCAACCTCACCACCAACACGGCCTCGGGCGGCGACGCCACGGGCGATTCGATTTCCAACTTCGAGAACGTCATCGGCGGCGATGGCGCCGACAAGCTGACCGGCAGCAGCGGCGACAACATTCTCTCCGGCGGCCTCGGCAACGACATTCTCAAGGGCGAGAATGGCAACGACAAACTTGAGGGCGATGCCGGCGCCGACTCGATGACCGGCGGGCTTGGCGACGACACCTACGTGCTCGACACCAACTCCGACTCGACGGTCGAAGCCGTTGGCGAGGGCACGGACAAGGTGGTCGCGTCTGTCACCCATGCGCTCCGGATCAATGTGGAAAACCTCGAGCTTTCCGGCAACGCCAACATCAACGGGACGGGCAATGCTCTCGACAACATCATCACCGGCAACACTGGCAACAACATCCTGAACGGGCTCGCCGGCAAGGACACGCTGCGCGGTTTCACCGGCAACGACCAGTACCGCGTGGACAATGCCCTGGATCTCACGGAAGAGCAGGAGAATGACGGCATCGACATCACCTTCGCCAGCATCGACTGGGTACTGCAGGACAATATCGAGAAACTCTATCTCGAAAGCACCGCCACGTCGGGAACCGGCAACGACCTCTCCAACTTCATCTTCGGCACCAGCGGACAGAACACTCTCGACGGCGGCATTGGCGCAGACCGCTTGTCGGGCTTCAACGGCAACGATCTCTACATCGTCGACTCCTCCGGCGACCTGGTGTTCGAGCAAGCTGGCCAGGGCATCGACGAGGTGCAGTCGAGCGTCAACCACACGCTCGCCGTCAATGTCGAGAACCTGACGCTCACGGGTGCTGGTAATGTGAATGCCACCGGCAATACAGTGGCCAATCTGATCTCCGGCAATTCCGGCAACAACTTCATTGACGGCAAGCAGGGCAACGACACACTGACCGGCGGCCTGGGCGGCGACAATTTCGTGTTCACCACAGCACTTGTCTCCAACCAGGACACGATCACGGACTTTTCAGTTGCCGACGATACCATTCGCCTTGATGATGCCGTCTTCACTGCGATTGCGACGGGTTTCCTGAACGTGAATGCATTTAAACTGGGCGTGGGCGCAACCGAAGCCGATGACCGGATCGTATATAACTCTGCCACCGGCGAAGTATTCTACGACGCCGACGGCACAGGAGCCGCCGCCCAAGTCCGGTTTGCCTTCGTGACCGCGGGCACGGCTCTGACTCAAGGAGACTTTTTCGTGTTCTAGGCTGCCAACAATAATGGGAGGAAGAGAATGGCCATCACGCTAGGTTCGGGTCACCAGGACTATCTTTTCGACCGCACCGTTCCATTCACCGAGACGATCACGGACTTCAAGTCCACCTACTTCACGGCCAACCTCACCGGCGCCCAGGAAACACCGCCCAACGCCAGCACCGCAACCGGCACGGCGACGGGTGCGCTCAATCTCGACCAGACACGATTCACCTTTACCGTGACCGTCACCGGCATCGATATCGACGGCCTGCAAACACCCGGCACCAACCTGGACAACATGTCCGGATTTCATATCCACCGCGCGGCGGCGGGCGTGCCGGGTGGAATTGTCTACAACCCGGACCTCGACGGCGAGTTTATTGAGAATGCCGTTGCCGGCACGCTGACAAGCGGCTGGGATACCGCGGAGGGCTTGAGCGGCATCAATCTCACGGCGCTCACCAGCGGCGGCACTTACTTCAACGTTCACACCGTGGCCTTCCCCGGCGGAGAAATCCGTGGACAGATCCTGGCTGCGGACAGCGGACTTGACCGCATCGACCTGACGCAGCTTAACGTCGGCAGTTTCCTCACGTTGCTCGAGATCATGGGCGAAACCGGCGGGTCCACCACCATATCGGCAAAGCTCAACGGCGTGACATCCAGCCTTACCCTGCAGGACATCGGAACAGGACAAATCTCATCCGCAGATTTGATTTTTGCCGGCGCAGTCGACGAGACTATCAACGGCACGGCCAATGACGACGATCTGTTCGGAGCGGGCGGCATCGACACGCTGCGCGGCTTCGCCGCCAACGATCGGCTGTGGGGCGAGGATGGCAATGACATCCTGCAAGGCGGACTGGGCGGCGACCGCCTCAATGGCGGCACAGGTGTTGATTCCATGGCGGGCGGGGATGGCGATGACCTCTACATTCTCGACAACGCCGGCGACAGCACGGTTGAAACGGCAACTGGGGGCACGGACACGGTTTTCGCCGCGGTTTCCCATACGCTTCGCAACTCCGTCGAGCATCTCTTTCTCACCGGAGCCGGCAATACCAACGGCTCGGGAAACGGACTCGCCAACCAGATCGCCGGCACCACAGGCAGCAACATTCTCAATGGATTTGGCGGCGACGACCAGATGACAGGGGGTCTTGGGAATGACACCTACTATGTGGACAGCGCGGGCGATTCCACTTCCGAGCAAACCGGCGAAGGCATCGACATCGTCAGGTCCAGCGTGAGCTACACGCTCGCAGCGAACCTCGAGAAACTCTATCTGCTCGGAGTTGCCACGTCCGCAACCGGCAACGACTTGTCGAACTTCATCTACGGCAACGGAACAAACAATGTCTTGGATGGCGGCACGGGCGCCGACAGGTTCTTCGGTTTTGCCGGAGATGACACCTTCATTGTCGATTCGGCGGGTGACCTCGTCTTCGAGCAAGTTGGCAACGGCACCGACGAGGTGCAGTCGAGCGTCAATCATACGCTCGCCGTCAACGTGGAGAACCTGACACTCACGGGTGCGGGCAACATCAACGGAACCGGCAATACGGGGGTCAACATAATTGTTGGCAACACCGGCAACAATTTCATCGACGGCAAGACCGGCAACGATACGCTGACCGGCGGCACCGGCCTCGACAACTTCGTATTTTCGACCGCGATCACGGCGAACGTGGACACGATCACGGACTTCACCGTCGTAGATGATACGATCCGCCTCGACGATGCGATCTTTGCCGGGCTTGCCGGCGGCTTCCTCACCGTGAACGCCTTCAGATCGGGTGCGGCTGCCGCCGATGCAGACGACCGCATCATTCATGATTCCGCGACGGGGGAGATTTTCTTCGACATGGACGGCGCGGGCGGGGCGGCGCAGGTGCAGTTTGCGGCCGTGCAGGCGGGCCTGATCCTCACGCGGGTTGATTTCTTTGTGTTCTGACGGATTTCCCTGAATTTGCTTGAGCCGGCAGAGAGTTGACTCTGCCGGTACGCCCTGCCCTTCTTTTGCCTCATGCTCCGAAATTTTCGAGTTTTTCAACAGTATGCGGACGGAACTGCCGTTCGCCGCAGGAGCGTGATTTGTTGACGCTGCCGGGAGCTCCTGCCCAAGTTTCGCCGCATCCCGCATTATGAAGGCGGCCGGGATGGCTGACGGACAGGACTGCAGGAGCCAACACATATGCCAACTGTGAACGCCTATTCCCCGGCGGGTTACGCCTTTTCGCCCGTCGACACGGCGATCTTCTTCAATCATCCAACCCGTGTGCAGGTCTCGCCCGAACTCGTGCAGTTCTCTTCGCCCGACGGGCGATTGCTGGAGTATGTTGGCACCGGCCTTGTGCTCGACGGAAGCGGAAACCTTACGGCTGGCACGATCACCGGCATTTCATTCGTCAACTCCGGAAACTTCATCTTCCAGATCTCCGGACTTTCAATCGATGCCCCGGCATTCTTCCTCGCCTGCACAACTGCCGATGCAACGACGGCAGCGGCCTTGCTCTATAGCGGCGCCGACACGTTCTATGGCAGCGCCGGAGCCGACAGCTTCGCGGGCGGCGCGGGCATCGATTACCTCATGGGCTTTCAGGGCAATGACATCCTCGATGGAACCGACGATGCTTCGGAAGGCGGCGCTGGGTATGACGTTCTGAGCTATGAGCAAGAAACAGGTGCCGCCGGCGCAAACATCGATCTCGCCGCTGGAATCGCAACCGACACCTACGGCGGCACCGACACCATCACCGACTTCGAAGACCTGCGCGGATCGGTAAACGGCGACACAATTCGCGGCGCGAGCGGAGACGAAAACTTTCTCGGCTTCGCCGGCAACGACACGCTGGATGGACGGCTAGGCCTCGACACCGCGATCTACGAATGGGACCATGTGTTCGGAGGATCGTCAGGCATTGTGGCGTCGCTGATCACCGGCGTCGTCACCGGCACCTTCGGCGACACCGACACGTTGATCGATATCGAGCGCATCACCGGATCGATCTTCAACGACAGAATCACGGGCGACGGCGAAAACAACATCCTTGTTGGCCGCAACGGCGATGATCGCATCCTTGCCGGCCTTGGCGATGATGCCGTCTTCGGAGACGGCGGCAACGACTATCTCGACGCCGGCGGAGGCAACGACCAGCTCGACGGCGGCGCGGGAACCGACACCTTGATTGGCGGCGCCGGTGACGACAGCTTTACCATCGACAGCAATGCCGATGCGACCATCGAAACGGCGGGCGGCGGCAGGGACACCACCTATGCATCGGTCAACCACGTGCTTCGCACCAACATCGAAGTTCTCGCTCTGCTTGGCACAGCCAACTTGAACGGCACGGGCAACGGGCTCGACAATGTCATCTTCGGCAATGCCGGCGCCAACGCGCTGAACGGGCTTGCCGGTGCGGACGAACTCTTGGGCGGAGTCGGCAACGACACCTATCACGTGGACAACGTGCTGGACCAGGTGAGCGAATTCGTCGGCGAAGGCATCGATACGGTGCGGTCTTCGGTCAACTGGACGCTCTCCGCCGAGGTCGAAAAACTCTATCTCACCGGAGCGGCGGTCAGCGGCACGGGCAACGCGCTCGTCAATTTTATCTATGGCACCGCGGGCAACAACATGCTCGATGGCGGTGGCGGCGGCGACCGGCTCTTGGGAGGTTCAGGGAACGACACCTACATCGTCGATTCAACGGGCGATCTCGCGATCGAATCGGCGGGCGGCGGAACCGATGCGGTGCAATCTCGCGTCACCCACACTCTCGCCGCAAATGTCGAGAACCTGATCCTCGAAGGCCTTGGGGGCATCAACGGGACCGGGAACAGTCTATCGAATGAAATCACCGGAAATTCCGCAAACAATTTCATTGATGGCAAGGAAGCGGCCGACAACTTGACCGGCGGGGGCGGCAACGACCAGTTCCTGTTTACGACGGCGCTTGGTGCAGGAAACATCGACTTCATCTCCGACTTCTCCGTGCCCAACGATACGATCAGACTCGAGAACGCGATCTTCACCGGACTGCCCGTTGGCTATCTCGCTGCCGCGGCCTTCGTCATCGGCAGCGCCGCCGCCGATGCGGGCGACCGCATCATCTACAACAGCGCCACTGGCGCACTCCTCTTCGATGCGGATGGAAACGGCGCCACTGCCGCCGTTCAGTTTGCAACCATCGGCACGGGGTTGGCGCTCACCAACGGCGATTTCTATATCTACTGATCGAAAGCAATTGCGCCGGGAGTTCGATGCTCCCGGCGTTGATCAGCTTGCTTCGCGCAGGGCTTCGGCCTGCTGCAAGTTGACGGAGACGAGCTGCGAGACGCCGCGTTCCATCATGGTGACGCCGTAGAGCCGGTGCATGCGCGCCATGGTGAGCGCGTGGTGGGTGATGATCAAGAAGCGCGTTTCGGTGCGCTGAAGCATCGCGTCGAGCAGATTGCAGAAGCGCTCGACGTTGTGATCGTCGAGGGGGGCGTCGACTTCGTCCAGCACGCAGATCGGCGACGGGTTGGTCAAGAACACCGCGAAGATGAGCGAGAGCGCGGTCAGCGTCTGCTCGCCGCCCGAGAGCAGCGACAATACGGTCGGCTTCTTGCCCGGCGGATTGGCGACGATTTCGAGGCCCGCTTCGAGCGGATCGTCGCTCTCGATCAATTGCAGTTCGGCGCGGCCGCCGCCGAACAGCGTGGTGAAGAGTTCGCCGAACTTTTCGTTCACCGTGCCGAAAGCATCGAGCAGGCGCTGGCGGCCTTCCTTGTTGAGAGATGCGATGCCACCGCGCAGCTTGGCGATGGCCTGCACCAGATCGTCACGCTCTTTCACCATCGCATCGAGCTGCTTTGCGACTTCCTCCGATTCTTCCTCGGCGCGCAGGTTGACACCACCCAAGCGCTCGCGATCCTCGCGGAGACCAAAGAGTTTCCTCTCGATCTCGGAAGCGATCGGCAGCCGGTCTTCCTCGAGTTCGATCCGTTCGAGGATTTCAGCAGGCGCGCATTGCAGGTGCTCGGCGATCTTCTCCTCGCAATGCAGCTGGCGCTGGGTGGAGGCTTCGAGACGCGCTTCGAGCCTTGCGTGTTCCTCGCGCGCGGATGACGCTTCTTCTTGAACCGCGCGCAGATCGTGATCGGCGGCGCGCACCGCGTTCTCGGCAACGGCGAGTGCATCGGCGGCGTCGCGGCGGGTGGCTTCGGCCTCCTGCAACAGGTTCATAAGCGTGAAGCGGCGGTCGGCGATCGCTTGAGGAATGCCGGAGAGGCTTTCGATTTCGGCTCGCGTCTCCTCGGCGCGCGCGTTGAGCGAACCGATCTGGTTCTCGGCGCGTTTGGCGCGCTCGCTCCATTGCGCCAGTTCGCCGTCGATGGCGCGGAGCCGTGCAGCCCTCGCCTCCACTTCGCGTTCGATGCCGTCATGAGTGGCGCGCGCGTCGGCATAACCGTTCCGCGCGTCGAGCATGGATGCGCGCAGGCGCTCGACATCGGATTGAAGCCCGCCTGCTTCCGGCAACGCCGCAAACTCGGCTTCGCCAGCCGAAAGAAGCCCCGCCGTTTCCGCGCGGCTTTCGCCGATGCGGCGCTCGGCTTCACCGAGCGCGCTGGTGCGCTGGGCGAGTTCGGCGGCCTTGCGCTCGTGAGCGGAGAACGCCTTGCGCGCCAGTTCGACCGCGACGGCGGCCGTGCGCCCGTGCTCGCGGGCTTCGCGTTCGGCGCGGGCATTCTTTTCGACGTCGGCACTCGCCATTTCGAAAGCATTGCGTGCGTTCGCAGCAGTCTCCGAGATCGATTGAAGCTCGGCCTCGAGTGCGACGAGCCGGTTCTTCTCCATGAAGCGCTTGGCGGACGCGCTCGGCGCATCGGCGGCGGCGGTGAAACCATCCCAGCGCCAGATATCGCCTTCGCGGGAGACCAGACGCTGTCCCGGCTGTAAAACGTTCTGCAGTGCGTGACCGATGGCGCGATCGACGACGCCCACATGCGCAAGACGCCGCAACAATGCGGGCGGCGCATCGACAACCGAAGAGAGCGCCATTGCACCCCCGGGAAGCGGCGCCACCGCATCATATTGCGGAAGCCCACGCCAATGGGCGGGTGCCCGTTCATCCGCCGCGGCGTCGATATCCTCGCCTAGAGCCGTGACCAGCGCCGCTTCGTAACCGGGCTCGACGTCCAGCAGGTCGGCAAGCGACGGAAAGTCGCTCCCCGAAGCCGGCACCAGCAAGTTCTTCAGTGTCCGCACTTCGGTTTGCAGCCGCTCCATGGCGCGGCGCGTATCGTCGTGAGTTTGACGCGCATCGGATTCGATCTGCCGCGAAATGCGAAGCTGGGTTTCGGCCGCATGTGCCGCCGTTTCGCCCGCCGCGGCAGAAGCCATGGCATCGGCAAGCGCTGCCGACAGCGCCTCGCCATTCTCCATGCCGCCCATATCGGCGACGATGGCCTGGCGGCGCGCCTCGATGTCTCTCGCCTCGCGTTCGAGTTTCTCGATGCGTTGACGATATTCGCCGAGCGAGCGTTCGCCAGCGCCGCGGCGCGCGGTCAAATCGGAGAGGTTGCTCGATGCCGCATCCGCTTCTTCCTGAGTCCGCGAGAGCAAATCGGCGGCGGCCTGCAATGCCGCCGCCGCAGCTGCGCGGATTTCGCCGCTGCCGGATTGGACCTCGCGAATGCTGCCCTGCTCCGCCGCCAGTTGTTCGCGGACATTCGCGGTGTCGGCGATCGCGTCCTGTTCGCGTGCGAGATCGCTTTCGATCTGCGCGATACGCTGCGCCAATTCCTTGCGGCGCTCCTCGGCGCGGCGCTCTTCCTCGTCGAGCGCATTGCGCTCCGCATTCATCCGCTGCAACACCGCGGCGCGCACGGTTTCCTGTTCGCGCAGCGACGGCAGCTTGTCGCCAAGCTCATCGCGCAAGCGCAGCCGCTCGGAGGAAAGCCGTGTCGCTTCGGCGAGCACCCGGGTTGCCTGATCGAGCAACTCGCTGTCGTGGCGGCTCGCCTCGGCCGCATCGCGCCACGCGACGTAAAGTCCCGCGGCTTCGAATTTGCGAATCTCGGCGGAAATCTGCTTGTAACGCTGGGCCTGCCTGGCCTGGCGCTTCAGGCTGTTAAGCTGGCTTTCAAGCTGTGCCGCCACGTCTTCAAGGCGGGTCAAATTCTGCTCGGCGCCCTTGAGCTTCAACTCGGCGTCATGACGGCGCGTGTGCAAGCCGGTGATGCCGGCGGCTTCCTCCAGAATCAAACGCCGCGCCTGCGGCTTGGAATTGATGATCTCCGCGATCTGCCCTTGCCGCACGAGCGCGGGCGAACGCGCGCCCGTCGAGACATCGGCGAAGAGAAGCTGCACGTCGCGCGCGCGCACTTCGCGGCCATTGATGCGGTAGGCGGAGCCCGCCTCGCGCTCGATGCGGCGAGAGATTTCGAGCACATCGCTGTCGTTGTACTGCGCTGGTGCGGTGCGCGCGTCGTTCTTCATCGTCACCATGACTTCCGCCATGTTGCGCGACGGGCGCTCGGATGTGCCGGAGAAAATCACATCCTCCATGCCCGACGCGCGCATGGATTTGTACGAGCTTTCGCCCATCACCCAGCGCAACGCCTCGAGCAGGTTGGATTTGCCGCAGCCATTGGGGCCGACCACGCCGGTCAGGCCCGGTTCAATCAACAGGTCGGTGGGCTCAACAAATGATTTGAACCCCGAAAGCCGCAGCCGTGTAAACTTCATTATGCCTCAAGCCCCAGTCCTTGCCGCCTCTCAGGTGAGAAGCGGGTCAATCTTCGCGCGGAAGGCTTCAATCGTTGTTTCGCCTTCATATCTTTCGCCGTTCACAAAGAATGCCGGAATGCCGGTCACGCCGAAGCCCTCGGCCTTGCTGCGCACCGCCAGAATGTCCTTGGCCACCGCTTCATTCTTCATGCAGGCATCAAAACTTTCCTGCGTGAAACCCGCCTGCTGGGCGATCTTGTTAAGTCCGGCGAGGGGATCCTTTGTCCATTCCGGCTGTGTTTCGAAGAACACGCCGATCAGCGGGAAGTATTTTTCCTTGGGCGCGCAGCGCGCCAGCATGAAGGCTGCGAGGGCCGCGTCATTGTGCGGGAACTCGCGCAGGACAAACTTGATCTTGCCCGTGTCGATATATTCCTTCTTCAGCGCCTCGAATGTCCCGTTATGGAATTCCGCGCAATGCGGGCAGGTGGCCGAGGCATACTCGATTACCGTCACCTTGGCGGCATCGGGGCCGAGGGTCATTTCGCCAAAGGCCGGTGGGTCATTGAGGCCGGCCAGGTTCTGGGCGAAGGCGGAAGCGCCGCCAAAGGCGAATCCCGCCAAAGCGGCCGAACCGAAAATGACATCACGTTTATTGAGCTTGATCATGGAATCTACCTACTAGAAGTTGGGGGTTGGAACCAATATTATTTGTCGTGCGGAGAACCAGGCCGGCTTGCCAGGGCCCCGGCGCCAAGCCGGTGCAAGGCCTGTTTGAGCTTTTCGTCGGCGATGGATTCGAGGCTCGTTTCAAGCGCCTCTTCGGTCTTTGGGTCTAATGGATTATCTTTGTTTTTCCGGGGCTTGGCGCTGGTGGCGTGGCCC
>JBJXGL010000284.1:0-17495 GCA_046160365.1 Aestuariivirga sp.
GCCGGGATTGCGGCGGTCACCGTGGCGATCATTCTGATCTTGCGGAAGTGGCGGCCGTCATGGCCGGGGTTTCTGATCGCTGTCGCGATTGCCGCAATCGCGGCGGCGTTTCTTCAACTCGATGTCGAGACTATTCAGACGCGATTTGGCGGCATTCCGCGGAGTTTGCCCGCGCCGCAGCTTCCGGCGATCTCGATGGAGAAGGTGCTGGTCCTCCTCCCCGATGCATTTGCGATCACGCTGCTTGGCGGAATCGAATCCCTGCTCTCCGCCGTTGTCGCCGACTCCATGACCGGGCGGCGGCACCGTTCGAACTGCGAACTCGTGGCGCAAGGTTTCGCCAACATCGCCTGTGCGTTCTTCGGCGGACTTACCGCCACGGGAACCATCGCCCGCACCGCGACGAATGTAAGGGCAGGTGCGCATGGGCCGGTTGCCGGAATGCTGCACTCCGTCTTCTTGCTGGTGTTCATTCTCGTGGCCGCACCACTTGCCGGTTACGTGCCACTTGCGGCACTTGCTGGTATCCTCGCGGTGGTGGCGTGGAACATGGCGGAGCGGGCGGAGTTTCGCTCGCTGCTGACCGCGTCGCGCGGCGAAGCGGCGGTGCTGCTCTCCACCTTCGGGCTCACGATTTTCCGCGACCTTACCGAGGGCATCATCGTGGGCGTGATGATGGGGTGCCTTCTCTTCATGCATCGCATGGCGCAGGCGATCGAAGTGCAGACCCATCACGGGGGATTGGTGGAGGAGGACAAATCCGATGATGCGAATGGGAAACGGCTCGCCTATGAGCGCGAGTTCGCGACCGACCCCGACATCGTCATCCATCGCATCTCCGGCGCATTCTTTTTTGGGGCGGCGGCAACCGTGGCGGCAACATTGGAAAGGGTGAACGCCAAGCCCAAGGCATTCATCCTCGATCTTTCCCGGGTTCCCTTCGTGGACTATTCGGCGGCGCATTCGCTGCAAAGTTTCATCCGCAAGGCGGGACGCCAAGGAGCGTCGATCTATCTGACGGGGGCGCCCGTTCATGTGCGGCGCGATCTCATCCGCTATGGCATCAAGAAGCCGCTGGTGCATTACGGCCACAGCGTCGAGGACTGCGTGCATGCCATCCGCCATGGCCTTGAAATTGCCCAGCCTGCCGAATAGCCGTTGAGACGCGATCGGCGAATCAGGAGAAACCGAATGAGACTGGTGCGGCTGCTTGGCGGCATTTCCGCTTCGTTAACGATTCTGGCAACCGCCGCATCGGCGGCGACCTGCGGCAATTCGGCCAAGGGCTTCGATGGCTTCATGAAGAGTTTCCGTCAGGAGGCCGCGGCCCAGGGCATTTCGCGCGAGGCGCTCTCGGCTCTGGACGGAATCGCATACGATCCCTCGATCATCAAACGCGACCGGGCGCAGAATGTGTTCTCGCAGAGCTTTCTCGAGTTTCAGGCGCGCATGGTCAGCGACTACCGGATCAAGCAGGGCGCGGTCCTGATCAAAAAGCACAAGGCGATCTTCGACGCGGTCGAGGAGCGCTTCGGCGTTCCGGGTCCGGTGATCGTGGCGTTCTGGGCGCTTGAGACCGATTTCGGCAAGAACATCGGCGATCTGCCGACGCTGCCATCGCTGGCGACGCTGGCGTGGGATTGCCGGAGGCCGGAGAAGTTCCGCCCGCAGTTGATGGCCGCACTCGATCTGATCAGCCGTGGCGATCTCACGATTGACGAGTTGCGCGGCGCCTGGGCCGGTGAAATCGGGCAGACGCAGTTTCTTCCCTACGACTACGACGAGAGCGCCGTCGACTTCGATGGCGATGGTAAGCGGGATCTGCGCAACAGCATTCCCGACGTGATTGCCTCGTCGGCGAACTTGCTGCGAAAGCATGGCTGGCAACCGGGGCAGCCGTGGCTGCAAGAGGTTCTCGTTCCCGATGAGCTGCCATGGGATCAGGCGGATATCGCCATTCAGCATCCACGGGCGCAATGGGCGAAGTGGGGGGTGAAGCTGGCCAGCGGCAAGTCCATCAAGGCCGACAATTTCCCGGCCTCGCTGCATCTTCCGATGGGGCGGAATGGCCCGGCATTTCTCGCCTATGAGAATTTCACCACCGCTTATCTGAAGTGGAACGAGTCGCTGGTTTATTCGACGACTGCCGCCTATCTCGCGACGCGCGTGGCCGGCGCGCCACGCGTGAAACCCGGCAACGGCGAGGTCGAGCACCTCAGCTACAAGCAGATCGTGATGCTGCAGGAAACGCTTGCCAACATGGGCTATGACGTGGGCAAGATCGACGGCAAGATCGGCAAGGGCACGCGCGCGGCTGTGAAAGACATGCAGATCAAGCTCGGCCTTCCGGCAGATTCCTACCCAACACAGGAACTCCTGGCGCGGCTGCGGAGCGGGTAGCCTTCCGCCCCGTGACTTTTGCCACTGCGGCGCTAAGCTGAAAGGCTTAGAAGCAACAAGATTTGCGGCAGCAGGGAGGCGAACATGCCCAAGAAAACACTGGGTGGATTTGGCCTGGATGTAAGACCAGACCGCGTCGATTTCCGCGATTTTCCCTACAGGGCGCCGCTCAAGTGCCTGCCGCCAGAGTACCCCAAACTCGAGCAGATTGAGACTTTCGCGGATTACTACGTCTGTGACGAGATGGTTCTCCAGCAAGGGGAGTTTGGCGCCTGCACTGGTTTCGGGCTGGCGGCGGTTATCAACTATCTGAACTGGGAAAGAGCTGTCGCTCCGGTCATCCGTTCCATTCCTGCAAAGGACAGAAAGAAGGCCAAGCAGTTTTGCGATCTGCGGCCTAAGGATGCCTGGGAACTGCCCGCCAAGACCAGCGAAAGTATGCTCTATCTCAACGCCCGGCTTTACGACGAATGGGACGGCGACGACTACGAAGGATCAAGCTGCCGCGGCGCGATGAAGGGCTGGCATAAGCATGGCGTGTGCAAGCGCGACCTGTGGCCGTACGACGCAAAGAGGGGACCGCTACGGCCGCAGGGCAAGGAATGGAATGGCGATGCGGCGAATACGGTGCTCGGCGCCTACTACCGCATCAACGCCAAGTCGATCGTTGAGATGCAGGCGGCGATTCACGAAATCCATGCCATCTATTGCGCGGCCGAAGTGCATGACGGCTGGGTGGCGCTGAAGAACAGCGGCGTGAAGCGGCTCGAGGATGCGTCGATCCCGCCGCCTGCCGATCCCAAAAACAAGGGCGGCCACGCTTTCGCGCTGGTGGGTTATACGGGCCACGGATTCATCGTGCAGAACTCCTGGGGGCCGGAGTGGGGTTACAAGGGTTTCGCCGTTCTTCCGTACAAGGACTGGATTGAGAATGGCTACGATTCCTGGGCGCTGGCGCTTGGCGCGCCGCTGCTTGGGATCGTGAGCCCGACCGGGCAGTCGCGGCTCTCGCTGCAGGAGCGGGCACGGGGGCCGGCCGGGTGGTCGATTTTCGGCGGCAGCAAGACCGAGCCCGAATTTCCGGACAGTGTAACAGCGTGGAGCGACGATGACGTCAGCAATCATGTGGTGCTGTCGACCATCGACGGGGCACCGGTTAGGCACTTGCCGGACACGCTGGATGCGGAGGAATGCGTGGCGGAAGTGGCGCGCCGCGCGCTTGACGGCGAGAAGCCGGAGCATATCGCGATCTATCTCCATGGCGGCCTCAACGGAAAGGACGATGGGCTGTTGCGCGCTGGCTTCCTCGGGCCCTGGTTCAAGGCGAACGGCATCGTGCCGATTTTCCCGGTGTGGCAGACCGATGCCAAATCTTCGATTCTGCATGCGCTTGCCGAGTCGATCGGGCTCGACGATCTGGTGAAGGACATCGTGACCAAAGGCCCTTCGGCCAAACCGGACGAAAAGGCGCTGGATCGTCACGTCGAGGATCTCGCCCGGCGCTCTCCCGGCAAAGCAGGCTGGGGCGAAATGAAAAACAAGGCTTGGGGGCTGAGCCAGGCAAAAGGCGCGCTCAATCTCCTGTTCAGATCGCTTGTTTCGCTCTCGCCGAAATCGACAGTGCATCTTATCGGGCATTCGGCTGGCGGCATCGTGGCCTGCCACGCGCTCGACGCCATGAAACGGACAAAACTCAATGGCGGCACGGTTTCGCTTTACGCGCCCGCCGGAACAACGGACCTTGCCATTTCAACCATCGGCAAGCATCTCGACAGCGGCTACATGGGGAAGGGCGCTCTCTCGATCGATATCCTGAGCGACCGGCGCGAGCAGGCCGATGCCTGCGTGAAGAAGCTCGGGGTTACGGTCTACTCCAAATCGCTGCTCTACCTCGTGAGCCGCGCCTTCGAGGACAAACACAAGACACCCATTCTCGGCCTCGAACGGGCGCTCCGGCACACCAAGGACAAAATGGTGGAGGACGACGCCTTCAACGGCGACTTGATCAAATCCACAATGAAGTGGCAGGAGATTGCCCAACGTCACGGCGTCAAGCTCCAGGTTTGGGACGAAGACAAGATCGCCGTCACCCGGCGCAAGCGCGGCGGCAAGGATGTGACGAGAGACAATGTGCATGGATCGTTCGACAACAACGTCGACTGCGTGACCGCCACAATCCGGCGCATCCGGGGTAGGGTCAAAGTGCCGGTGACCGATCTCGATTTCGGTGGGGGCTGAGTGGCTGCGATGTGATCGCCAAAGACCCGATCTCATAGTTACCCAAGCTTTTCCAGATCTTTAGGCCTGCGGAGAAATTCGCGTTGACAACATACCAACCGGTTGGTATGGATCAAGTATGAACTCAATACTCGGTGCCCGTTCCCGTCTCATCAATGCCGCAACACAGTTGATCCGCGAGCAGGGCTACTCCGCCACCTCAGTGGACGAACTCTGTGCCAATGCAGGCGTCACGAAGGGCGCGTTCTTTCATCACTTCAAGACCAAGGAAGACCTTGCGGTGGCGGCTGCCCGGCACTGGGCGGAATGGACCAGCGCGCTCTTCGAGCAAGCGCCTTACCATCAGCCCGCCGATCCGTTGGAACGCCTTCTGGCCTATGTCGATTTCAGGATCATGATCCTCGACGGCCGCAGCTTGCCCGAGTTCACCTGCCTCATGGGCACCATGGTGCAGGAAACCTACGGCACCAATCCCGCCATTCGCGGCGCCTGCGAAGCGAGCATCTCCGGGCACGCCGCAACGTTGGTGAAGGATATTGCCGAAGCGAAAGCGAAACATGCTCCGTATGCGGAGTGGTCGCCCGAGAGTTTGGCGCTTCATACGCAAGCTGTCATTCAAGGCAGTTTCATTCTCGCCAAGGCGAAAAACGATGCGATCGCCGCCGCCGAGAGCATGCGGCATCTCCGCCGTTACATCCAATTGGTTTTCACATGCGAAGAGAAGGAGTGAGTCATGGCTGCACCAAAAATGACGTTCATCAATTTGCCGGTGGCGAACCTCGACAAGACGATCGCTTTCTACAAAGCGCTGGGCTTCAGCTTCAATCCCGCCTTCACCGATGAGACCGCGACCTGCATGATCATCAACGAAACGACTTTCGCTATGCTGCTGACCCACGCGAAGTTTGACAGCTTCACGACGCGGCCGAGGTCCGATGCGAAAGCAACGACCGGCGGACTCTACGCGCTCGCACTCGAAAACAAGGTGGCGGTCGACGCGATGATGGTGGCGGCGCTGAAGGCGGGCGGCAGCGAGTATCGCCCAACCATCGACATGGGTTTCATGTACAACCGCGCCTTTGCCGATCTCGATGGCCATGTGTGGGAGCCGTTCTGGATGGACCCCGCCGCAATTCCGTCAAACTGATTTCAAGATCCTTCACACAGAGGAACCTGCCATGCCATATGAACTTTCCTTCCACCGCGTTCTCAAAGCCCCGCCGTCCCGCGTCTACAAGGCGTTTCTCGATCCCGCGGCGCTGTGCAAATGGATTCCGCCTGCAGGTTACACCTGCACCGTTCACAAGCTTGAGCCGAAGGTGGACGGCACGTTCCGCATGTCGTTCACCGAATTCGACTCGGGCAGTGTGATGGGATTTGGCGGCACTTATCTCGAATTGGTTCAGGATAAGAAGTTGCGTTACACCGACATTTTTGACGATCCAAACTTGCCGGGCGAGATTTTGGTGACGGTGACGCTGGAGGGCGTTTCCTGCGGTACCGATCTCAAGATCACGCAACAGAACCTTCCCGACATCATTCCACCCGAGATGTGCGAGCTTGGCTGGCGGGATTCGCTGACACAGCTTCAGCAATTCGTCGAGGTTCTGGCGTTGCCGGCGTGAGGTGCGCCAGGATGCTGCTGACAAACTTTGACGCGGCAAGCATGGATGCTGTCGCAGGTGGTTGAGGAGAACCGGACATGGAAAACGAGACTGCGAGAATGCCGCGATGGGCCATCGGCGCCGGCGTATTGCTGCTGCTGTGGAGTCTCATGGGCATCTGGTCGTTCTACAGCGAGGTGACGATCACCCCGGAGGCCGCGGCGGCAATGCCGCCGGAGCAGCGCGCGCTCTGGAACTCGATGCCCGGCTGGCTGTGGGGTGTGTTCGCGGCGGCGGTGTTCTCCGCACTCGCCGCCTCCATTGCCATGCTCGCGCGAAAGGCAATCGCGAAGCCATTGTGGCTCTTGAGCCTCGCCGCGGTGATCTTGCAGTTCGCCTATGTGTTTCTTGTAATGCCAACGCTCTCGACCATGGGTGCTTCGGCGATTGGGTTTCCCGCTTTCATCATCGCCGTTGCATTTGCCGCGTGGCTTCTTTCGCGCAATTGGACGGCGAAGGGTTGGCTGCACTGAGACGCGGACCTTGCAGGTCTCTCTCTGCTGTCATTCCGGCGGCAGTCGTATGACAGACACAAAAACAGTTTGAAGATTCCATCGTGCCGTAAACCGCAAGCAAAGGAGTAACGAACATGCCGTCCAAATTCGTCTGGTACGATCTCATGACGCCCGACGTAAAATCCGCCGCCGCCTTCTACGAGAAGGTGGTGGGCTGGAAGGTAGCCGATTCCGGCATGCCCGGAATGGACTACTGGATCATCACCATGAATGGCGATCAGGTGGGCGGCATGATGCCTCCGCCACCGACCGCGAAAGGCCGCCCGCCCATGTGGAACGGCTACATCGCATCCAAGGACGTCGATGCCGACTCCAAGAAGGCGAAGAAACTTGGCGGCATGATCTGCCAGGATCCCATGGACATTCCGGGCGTCGGCCGCTTCTCGGTGATCGCCGATCCCGCCGGCGCCACCTTTCTGCTGTTCAAGGACACCAGCGGGCAGGAGCAGAAGGAAATGCCCATGGGCACCGCCGGCCACATCGCCTGGCGCGAACTCACTCACGATGGACTCGACAAGGTCTGGCCCTTCTACGAGAAGATGTTCGGCTGGACCAAAACCGAAGCTTATGAAATGGGCCCGGACTACACTTACCAGACATTCAGTGCCGGAGATGGCATGATTGGCGGCATGGGTCCGATGATGCCTGACGGCCCGCCGTGCGCGTGGAGCTATTACTTTGCCGTGCCGGCGCTCGATGCAGCGCTTGAGATCGCGAAAGCAAATGGCGGCAAGGTGGTGAACGGGCCAATGGAAGTGCCAGGCAACACCTGGATCGCCAATTGCATCGATCCGCAAGGCGCCTTGTTCTCGCTTTTCGCGGATAAGAGGTAGGCCATGACGATTGCAGCGGAAGCGCTGACGGCGGCGAAAGCCACCCGCAAGGAGTGGCTTGGCCTTGCCGTCATCGCGCTTCCCTGCATGATCTATTCGATGGACCTGACGGTCCTCAATCTCGCGGTTCCCTCACTCGCCCGCGATCTCGATCCCAGCGCCAGCCAGCTTCTCTGGATCATCGACATCTATGGTTTCATGGTCGCGGGCTTTTTGATGGTGATGGGAGCGCTCGGTGACCGCTTCGGCCGCCGCAAGCTCCTGATGATCGGCGCCGCGGCATTTGGCGCAACTTCGCTTTTTGCAGCCTTCGCCCAATCGGCGGAACAACTCATTCTCGCCCGCGCGCTGCTTGGCATTGCCGGGGCCACGCTCGCGCCATCCACCATGTCGCTCATCGTCAACATGTTCAAGGACGAGCAAGAGCGCGTCTTCGCCATTTCGATGTGGATCGCAAGTTTCTCGGCGGGCGCCATACTCGGGCCGCTGGCCGGCGGCATTCTGCTGCATTACTTCTGGTGGGGTTCGGTCTTCCTCGCGGTGGTTCCGGTGATGGTGCTGTTGCTGGTGGTTGCTCCACTGCTGCTGCCGGAATTCACCAATCCGGAGGCCGCGCCCATCGATATTCCGAGCGCGCTGCTATCGCTCATTGCGGTGCTCGCCTTCATTTATGGCGTCAAACATTTTGCCGAAGCAGGTTTCGACATGAAAGTGCTTGCCGGCATAACACTTGGCGTCGGCCTTGGTGTGCTATTCTTCCGCCGGCAGAGCCGGGTCACGTTTCCGCTCGTCGATCTGGGGCTATTCCGCTCGCGGATTTTTTCATTGTCGCTCACTGTCAATATCCTCGCGCTGTTTTTCATGTTCGGCAGCTTCGTGTTCTTCGCGCAGTATCTGCAATTCGTGGCGGGGCTCGATCCGCTGACAGCGGGCCTCTGGTCACTCCCGGGGGCCATCTGCTTCACGCTCACATCGTTCTTCAATGCCCGTCTCATGGCGATGATGTCGGGAGAGAAGCTCATGGCCTATGGCATGCTGGTGTCAGCGGCAGGATTTGCAGCGCTCTTCTTCGCCGACGGCGTCCTACCGCAAGTGCTCTGCTTTATCGCGGTCGCCTGCGGCTTCACACCCGTGATCGCGCTCACCACAGGCTATATCGTCGGCGCAGCACCACCCGAGAAGGCAGGGGTGGCTTCCGCCATGTCGGAGACGTCCGCCGAAGTCGGAGGTGCGCTGGGCATCGCGCTTCTGGGCAGTCTCGCTGCCTATATATACCGCGCGCGCATGATCGACGTGCCAGCCGATGGAATCACGCCGGACGCTGCCGCCGCCATCCGCAACTCGATCGCCGCAGCGCTTGAGGCTACATCGGCTCTTGCCCCGGATGACGCGGCGCCGATCGTTGCCGCCGCGCGCTCGGCCTTCATGGATGCCTATCATGCAACGGCAATACTTGCTGCCGCCACGCTTGCTTTCCTTGCCATTCTGGCGCTGCGCCTGCTCAAAGGTGCGGCTCCGGCTCAGCACTGAGAGGTGATCATGGTCAAGCCCATTGATACCAATTCCATTGCCAAAGCCACCGGCCGGCCCTGGGGCGAATGGATCGCCTGGCTCGACAAGCACGCCGCGGATGATTTGCCGCACGGCAGGATCGCGCAGCTTCTCGCCGAGGAAGCCAAGGTCGATGGTTGGTGGGCGCAGTCGATCACGGTTGCCTACGAGCAGGCGATCGGCCGAAGGAAACCGGGACAGCTCGCCGACGGTTCGTTCAGCGCTTCGGTGAGCCGCGTCGTGCCCGGCGATCCGGCGCGGTTGCACAAGGCTTGGGCAGCCGCTTCGGCGAAGTTGAAGGCAGTGGCCGGCGCCGAGGTGGAAGGCGCGCCGGCCGAAAGTATCACGCCGAAACGCCGCTACTGGCGTGCCTCCTTCGCCGATGGTTCGCGCGCCACCATGGCTTTCGAGAAAAAAGCTCCCGGCAAGACGCTTGTGTCGGTCGAACACGGAAAACTCGCGAGTGCCGCGCGGATCGATGCTGTAAAGGAAGCATGGCGCGAGTTGCTGATCGATTGCATCGGTGTGGATTGAGCTTGTGCTGAGCCCCAAGGACTTCACGCGCATATGCCTCTCTTATCCGCAAGCGCACGAAAAGCTGAGTTATGGCCAGCCATCTTTCTTCATCGCCAAGCGCTTCTTCACCAGGCTCCGGAAGGAAGACCACGGCATCGTTCTGCTGCTCGACTCGATCGACGAGCGTGAGATGCTGCTGGAGGCCGATCCCAAGCTCTACTTCATCACCGATCACTACAAAAACTACGCCTATGTGCTCGCTCGCCTCGAAGTCATCGACTAGCCCACGCTCCGGGCGCGGCTTACGCGAATCTGGAAAAAGATCGCACCGAAGAAGCTGGTGAAGGAATTGGGCGCGAACTTGTGACTCAGTACGCCGCCGGTAGCAGCAGGTGCGGGTGCAGGAACCAGCGCAAGCTGTTGTAGTTGAAGAACTGCGCCACGTAAGTTTCAAAGACAATGGCCAGCGACGCCGCCATGAACAAGGTCCAGGCAAACATTCGCGTTGCCAGCCATGGCGGCGGGTCACTCATTCTAGCTTGAGCCACGGCATAACACCGGGCCGACAGACCGCGGAAGATGAGCGCGGACACAAACACCGTGGCGGCATAAGCGAGGTTCAGTTCGAGTCTGATCGCGTCCATCGTCTCCAAATCGTAACTCGGCAGATCGGGCCAGATCGACTCGGCGAAGACAGGCAGCACGCGGAAGAACATCACGGGCGCCGAAACCGCCGCCAGCAAGATCATGACGGCGAGATAGCGCCATGGCGTCCGCGCGATGAGCTGCCGCACCGTGCGCCAGTCGAAGAATGCTTTCCAGTTCTGCTCAGCCGCCTGATGTGCCAGCGCCATCGGCATGTAGGCAATGACGGGCAAGGAAAATGCGATGGCCGCGAGACTTAAGAGAGGCCCAGCAGTGGCTTGTTCGTAGCCCTTGTTGAACGAGTTGTTCCATCCGGCCCACCAGGCCAGCGCCATGAGCGCGGTGAATGGCAAGGAGATGACGAGCAGTGAAAAGAGCGCGCCCATACCTTCGCGCGTGTTTGCCACGAGCCCGCCCAAGAGCCTGCGCAACCGAGTTTCGCCAGCGGACATCAACCAGCCTGGCCTCGTTTCGCCGGGTGCCTCGATCCAGCGCATGCGCCGCATCAGCCAGCCCAGCACAATCACGGCGGTGAACGGATTGGTGGAGAGAAGCGTGCCGATGGCGAAGTCCCACAGCCAGCGCAGCATGCCCGCGCGCCTCGCTGGCGCGGCGGACGGGACGGCAATGGTTGGCGATGCCGCGGTCATGTGAGGAGTTCGGACAGCGCCGTTCCTTCCGCCTGCTTCGCTTTGAAGCCCATGACCGCGCCGATGGTGGCGGCGATGGCGCTTTGATCCGCCGTTCTGTCCAGTACGCGTCCCTTGACGATGCCGGGGCCTGCGATCAGCGCCCAGATCTCGTGCGCGGAACGGGTGTTGAAGTGATGCTGAAAGGGAATGTCCATGAGACTGTTGGTGTCGCGGCCGCAATCGGGAACCACGACGAAGACGGTGTTGCCGCGATAGAAATCGTCCGCATCGGCGGTGGCCACGATTTGCTCAAGCCCCTTGTCGATGATCGAGATGGCGCGGGTGTAGTGCGACGGGTTTCCCCAATGCACATAGTCCGTGTCCTGATAATTGATCATCATGAGCCTCGGGCGAAGCTCGCGCATGGCGCGGATGGCGATCTCAGTGAGCAAGGCATCGCCTCTCGGATTGACGAGGCCTGAGTCGCCAAAGTCCTCGCGCCAACGATCCCAGAAGGACGCGACAGTGGGGCTGGGTTCCTGCCTCTCCCCCGGCGGCGCGCGGGACAGAACTTCATCGTACTCTTCCTGCGCCCGCAGCAGCTCATCCTCACCAAGCTTGCGCTCGGCCAGAATGCGCGCGAATTTGTGAAGCTTGAACCGGTGCAGGCTCAGCATCTCGGCCCGCAAAGTAAGCGAGCGGTGCCCGGTGGCGCCCGCCACCAGATACTCTTCCTGCGGACGATCCTCGCCATTGATCAGCAGCGCTTCGTGCGGCTCAAGCGCAAATGCCTCGCGGACGTACTCGAAGAGAGTGGGATGCGTCGGCTCGAGACGGTCCTCGAGGAAGCTGCTGCCGCGATCTGCATAAGCCAGATAGCGGCCCGTCAGAATGTTGATCGTTCCCTCGGCATGGGACGTGGCAGCCCCTTCAAGCTGCTCGATCCGCATATCGGGGATCAGTACGCCGCGAGATGCGAAGCGATTGAGCAGGAACGGCGCATAGGTGCCGCTTCGCTCAACTGTTTCCGCCCGGCGCACGCCGCCGCCAAAACGCACGAGAATGACATTGGGCCCGCGATAGGCAATTCGTGCGGCGGCGGGCGTAGCGAAGGCACCCGCGACGGTGCCGGCGGCAAGACCGGTTGCAAATGTCCGGCGGCTGACCATGGACCCCCGCGCTGTTACGATTCATTGTGGAGTCTGGACCGCGATTGTGACGCATCCGGGGCAATGGTGGTGCGGCAGTCAGCGTCACTTCCGGTTTCTTGCGGCGGCCAAGGCGTTAACGAATGTTCCGTGCGCGATTGGCGCCTTTGACCACGCGCACACCGGCAATCCAACTGGCAAAGCCGGTCAGTATCAGCACTGCTCCGGTGCCGACGCTGTCCCAGGAACTGAAAACCGAGCTGGAGATGATTGCGAGACCGCTGACCAAGGCGGCCACGCCTCCGCCAAGCGCGAACACGGAAAAGCTGGACGCAAGTTTGCGGTTCATGCCGCGACTCCTGCTTCGATCCGCCGTTGCGTGCGCTTCCAGTTGCCCTTGTCGAGGCGCAGACATCCCTTGGGGAAACCGGCGAGGAAGCTGGTGAGCAGGATCGCCCAGAAATAGGCGGGATAGAATGGCGCCAGAAGCATGCTGCGCCAGTGCACCCAGAAACCTTGGCCATCGACTGCCAAGGCGGTGCCGAGCTGTGTGTAGAACGCCGTTAGCCCGGCGACGAACAGGAGTACGATGTGGCCCCAGCCGATGTGCGGTACCGGCGTGGATAGACCGAGTGTGTCCAGCATCAGCAGTACGCCGAGGCCGAGCACCGAGATCATCCAGGCCAAGCTCGCGAGGGTGACCACCAGAATCGGCAGGTGGCGCGCGCTGGCAAGCAACGACGTGACGCCGTGATCGCGAAGCGCCCGGCCAAGGCCGGCGCTCCAGCGGCGGCGCTGGCGCCAGAGGGCCGGCACGGTCGGAGCCATTTCGACCTGCGACGTCCAGTCCGACTCGAAGGCAAGCCGCCAGCCGGCCGCCTGCAGGCGCCAACTCGCGTCGATATCTTCCGTCGAGGAGGCAGCGCTCCAACCGCCCACCGCGCGGACCGCCGACACGCGATAGGCCGTGAACGCTCCGGAAACCGTCAGCAAACCGCCCCAGGCGCTTTCCGCTGCCTTGATCACGGCGATTACGGTCAAATAGTCGAGGGCCTGGAACCATTCGACGAGGCCGCCTCCGCTCTTCGGCCGGATCTTGCCGGTCACTGCGGCAAGGGCTGGATCGTTGAATGCCCTGAGCATGCCGCTCCAGTCCGGCGAACCGTTCTGGGTGTCCGCATCCATGCAGACGACGATTTCGGTCGCGATGCCGGGCAGCACATACTGGAGCGCGCCGGCCTTGCCGCGGTTGCGGTTGAGCCTCACGATGCGTGTTCCCGGCGGCAATGCGGTATCCGGATGGATCGGCACTGGCGAGCCGTCGTCGACGATGACGATCTCTTCCGGCGGCGGTGTCACGAGATCGAGCGAACGCGCCGTGGCCAGCGCACCATCGGGCTCGGCATGGAACGGGATCACCACCGAATAACGCGCAAGCGGACGCGCCAACCCGCGCGGCGACGGCGTAAACCACCTGCCCAGCAGGTAAAAGAGGCCGGACAGGCTCCACAACACGCTGGTAACGAACGGATAGGCGAAGATGAAGCTTGTGAGCAGGTCCGAAAACACGGACCGGGTGCCGATCTCGGGGAAGATGAAAAGGTTTGCTAGTTCGGTCATGTGGTCACACGAGCCCTTGATAGGTTGCTTCGAAGTCGTCGGCCGCGGAATGGACGGTCGCGTCGTGGGGGTAGAGGCCGCGCAGCCGCGCCAGCCTGCGCATGGCGAGTCCGGAATGGCCGTTGAGGACAAGCTCAGCGGCGCGGGAGATTTCCGCTTCGGGATGGCCGGCCTGGTCCGGCTCAAGTTGGTTCAGCGCCGCGTCGATCAAGTCGACTGACTTTGTTGCGCGTGCCATCGTCAGAAAGGCTAGCCACCAGCGCTGTGCGGTCACGCCGTCTGTTGGAAAGGCGAGCGGCACCGCTTCGTCCGTCAGCATTACCGAGAGCCGCAGGATCCTGCGCGGCTTCTCACGCGGAGCGGAAATGGCGGCGCCACCGAATTCGAGAAAGTGAGTGAAGCCCGCATCCATGGCCGCCGCCTCGGCCGCGTCGTCATGCAGGCCATAGGGCCAGGCGAGAATGGTGGAGGGTCCGCCGAACTCGCGCATCAAGGTCTCGCGCGACTGTCGGAGATCGCCGGAAATCCGCGCCAGGCGTTCGGTCTCGGTCTCGCGGCGCTTGGTGGCTTCGACCCACAGCCGTGTGGTGATGGCGGGGCCTTGTTCGTTTCCGGTGGCGCCGGCTGCGGCATAACGGTGCTGCGCATGGGTATGCGACATCATGCTGACCCGGCCAGTTTTGTGCAGGGCAAGGGCTTGCTGCCAGGTGAGGTTCGCGTCCATGAGGCCTTCGCCGACGTCGACCATCTGCGGCTCGCCTGCGCTCATCCAGCTGGTGACGAGGGCAAGCGCGTAGGGAATGCCTGCGGCGGCGGCGCGTGGCTCGAAATGCGGGACCACGGAGGCCGAACCGTCGTCGATGGTGATGACGAGCGGACGGGCGGGTAGAAGCCCCGGATCCTCCGCGGTCATGTAGGCCGCCAGCGTCTCCACTGGCATGACGGAAAAGTTATCCGCCTTCAGGAAGGCCAGCAGAGCGTCCACATATGCGGTGCTGGTGTGCCAGTCGCTCGCTCCCGATTCCAGGCCGCCTTCAGTGAAGCGGTGCAGACCGAGAACCGGGATCATCGGTTCGGCATGCTCTAGCGCCTTGCGGCGGTGAAGCTCGCCCAGGCAAACCAGCGACCATAGCGTGGCATCGGGCGAGAAAGTCGCGGGTTCCAGCCGCTGCTGGGGTTGGAGTTTTGCTAGCGCGGGCAAGGGTTCGCCGTAGAGTTCTTCGCGCGCCTTGGCGAAGTCCCGGGTGATTTGTGCAACCTTCTGGAAGTCCTCTTCCGACCAGATACCATGCTGGTACCAGGTGACCGTTCCCAGCCGGTCGGCAGGCAAATAGTCCAGGGCCTCGGCGATTTCCGCTTCGGCGCCGGTGATGTCGAATGTCGGGTCGAGCGTGGTGCGCCCGCCGAGATAGAACGGTGCTGGACTGATGACTTCGGAGACGAAGTCCACGGACTTCTTCCAGTCGCGCCAGTAGATCATCGGCTGCAATGCGTCGAGGCCCGCCGCCGAAAGATGCCGGTAGCTCTGCGCTACCTCCTTGAAGGTCCACGGCAGCACAAAGGCGCTCCAGAACACATCCGGGTGACGCGGCTTGAGGCCGGAGATGGTCTCTCCCACCCAGTCCGCTACCGTGCGAGCCCGGAGATCATCCCACGTTGCCCGCGCCAGCGGGTCGGCCATGGCTTCCTTCGACCAGGCCTTGCCGGTCAGATCGGTGAAGCGCGCGGCGAGCGGGCCGGTCGAGCCGTCAGCGCGGTCATTGTAGCGGACCCAGTCGAGAGCCACGCCATCGAATGGATAGCGATGCAAAAGCGCGCCAAGCAGATCGGCCTGATAGCCGCGCACCTCCGGCCACGCCGGATCGACGAACGCATCATGGCCGCGGCCGGCATAACTGGCGTGCGGAAATTTGGCAGTGGCGATGGCGTCCTGAAAGCACGGCCACCAGGCGTGAACTTCGATGCCGAGTGTCGCGGCCCGGGCCAGCATCTCGTCGAGCCAGGCCGGATCTTCCCAGCCTTCCGCCGTGGCGCCGCCCGTGACGGGGACCAGCAATTCGCCCGAGCGCAGCTTGCGACCGGTCGCTTCGCTCGGATAGTTGTTCTCATCCTGCTTCACCAGCAGATAGATGCGCCCAACTCCGGCGTCGCGCGCCGTATCGAGCAGCCACACCCACGATCCTTCGGTGATGTTCTCTGTCGAGCGCACGACGATCGCAGGCGCGCCCGCGAGTTTTGTCGGAGGATCCCCGGCCGCATGCGCCCAAGGCGCTGCCGCAAGTCCCGCAACCGCGCCGATGCCGCCGAGCACCGTGCGCCGGTTCACCACCGGCTTTCCTCGACGTTCATCCTGCGTGCGTTTGACAATTTCCCGTTTCATTGCGCTGCATGTACACTCACGCGCCTGACAGCGCGGTGACAACTCGCTGATAGAACGCTGACAGCGCATTTGATCGCGGAAGCGTGATCGAGCGAGCGAATCCGGACATTGTTGAGGAATTCCAACACCACGCGCAAAAAACCCCGGTGTTTCCACCGGGGTTCTGCATTCTCGTCTCTGAGCGTTGGACCTAGAAATCCATCCCGCCGCCCATGCCGCCCATTCCGCCGCCGCCGGGCATGCCGCTGGTGCCGGCCTTGTCCTTGGGACGCTCGGCGACCATGGCTTCCGTGGTGATCAGGAGCGAAGCAACCGAGGCCGCGTCCTGGAGTGCTGTGCGCACCACCTTGGTCGGGTCGATGATGCCGGCTTCCACCATGTCGACATAGGTTTCGTTCTGCGCGTCGAAGCCGTAGTTGCCGGATTTCTCCAGCACCTTGCCGACCACGATCGAGCCTTCGACGCCAGCGTTCTCGGCGATCTGGCGGATCGGAGCTTCAAGCGCCTTCGACACGATGTTGATGCCGGCCTGGATGTCGGCGTTGGTCGAGGTCAAAGCCGCAACCGCCTTCTTGGCCCGGAGCAGAGCAATGCCGCCGCCCGGGACGATGCCTTCTTCCACCGCGGCGCGGGTGGCGTTCAGCGCGTCGTCGACGCGGTCCTTGCGCTCCTTCACTTCGACTTCAGTCGAGCCGCCCACCTTGATGACGGCTACGCCGCCCGCAAGCTTGGCCAGACGCTCCTGGAGCTTCTCCTTGTCGTAGTCCGAGGTGGTCTCCTCGATCTGCGTCTTGATCTGGGCGCAGCGGCCCTGGATGTCGGCCTTCTTGCCGGCGCCGTCGACGATCGTGGTGTTCTCCTTCTCGATCCGTACGCGCTTGGCACGGCCCAGCATGTCGAGGGTGACGTTCTCAAGCTTGATGCCGAGATCTTCCGAGATCACCTGACCGCCCGAAAGCGTCGCGATGTCCTCGAGCATGGCCTTGCGGCGGTCGCCGAAGCCCGGAGCCTTGACGGCCGCCACCTTCAGGCCGCCGCGCAGCTTGTTGACCACGAGGGTCGCCAGTGCTTCGCCTTCGATGTCCTCGGCGATGATCAGCAAGGGCTTCGAGGTCTGCACAACCGCTTCGAGGACCGGCAGCATCGACTGCAAGCTCGAAAGCTTCTTCTCGTGCAGGAGGATGTAGACGTCCTCGAGCTCGGCCACCATCTTGTCGGCGTTGGTGATGAAGTAGGGCGAGAGATAGCCGCGGTCGAACTGCATGCCTTCGACGACGTCGAGCTCGGTCTCGGCGGTCTTGGCTTCTTCAACCGTGATCACGCCTTCGTTGCCGACTTTCTGCATGGCCTTGG
>JBJXGL010000285.1:0-9405 GCA_046160365.1 Aestuariivirga sp.
ATGAAGTAGGGCGAGAGATAGCCGCGGTCGAACTGCATGCCTTCGACGACGTCGAGCTCGGTCTCGGCGGTCTTGGCTTCTTCAACCGTGATCACGCCTTCGTTGCCGACTTTCTGCATGGCCTTGGCGATCATGTCGCCGATGGCCTTTTCGCCATTGGCGGAAATCGTGCCGACCTGGCCTACTTCCTCGGTGCCCTTGACCTTCTTCGAGCGCTTCTTCAGGTCCTCGATGGCGCAAGCCACCGCCATATCGACGCCGCGCTTGAGGTCCATGGGGTTCATCCCGGCGGCAACGGCCTTGGCGCCTTCGCGCACGATCGCCTGGGCGAGCACGCAAGCCGTGGTGGTGCCGTCGCCCGCGACATCGTTGGTCTTGGATGCGACTTCGCGCACCATCTGGGCGCCCATGTTTTCGAACTTGTCCTCGAGCTCGATTTCCTTGGCCACCGTCACACCGTCCTTGGTGGTGCGGGGAGCGCCGAAGCTCTTGTCGAGGATGACGTTGCGGCCCTTGGGACCGAGGGTGACCTTCACCGCATTTGCGAGAATGTCGACGCCACGCAGCATGCGCTCGCGGGCTTCACCGCCGAAGCGGACTTCTTTAGCAGCCATTGGCTAACTCCTATGTTCTGTGTACGGATGATTTCGGAAAGGACAGGATCAAGCCGCCTTCTTGGCCGCAGACTTTCCCTCGAGAACGCCCATCACGTCGCTCTCCTTCATGATCAGGTACTCGGTGCCGTCGATCTTCACTTCGGTGCCCGACCACTTGCCGAACAGTACGATGTCGCCAGCCTTGAGGTCGATCGGGATCAGTTTTCCGCTTTCGTCGCGGCCGCCCGGGCCAACCGAGATGACTTCGCCCTGCATCGGCTTCTCCTGGGCGGTATCAGGGATGATGATGCCACCCTTGCTCTTGGTGTCTTCCTCAACCCGCTTGACCACGACGCGATCATGCAAAGGACGGAACTTCATGAGACAACTCCTTGCAATATATAAGTTTTGTTGATTTTCTGCCGGATCTCCTCCTGATCCCCGGCACCCGCTGGCACTCGATATGGTCGAGTGCTAACAGTTGTAGGCGGAGATAGGGCGTGAGTTTCGGGGCGTCAAGGGGTGGTTAGGGGTAAAAAATGGTTAACGGAGCGGATTTCTCGAAACCACCGCCACAACCCGATGACCCATTTCCAGAGAATGCACTCTGCTTGCCGATCCACCGCACGGTGTCAAGACTAAATATCTAGAACCCTTCAAATTCCTATCACACGGTGATCCGGCACTGCAGTTCGTGCTCGCTATCACAGCCGCTCAGGCGGCGCTATGCTTAGAGCAGCCAGAATACAAACCATCGTCACGTTGCTCCGGGGCCCGGCGTGACCCAACAAAGGACGATGCACATGGCTGTGACGGCAAATTTCAATCCGACGCTTGGCGTACTGACGGTCAGCGGCGATACGCTGATCAACAACATCGTTATCAGCCGCAATGCGGCGGGCGTCATCCTCGTCAACGGCGGCGCCGTACCGGTCACCGGTGGAACACCGACAGTCGCCAATACAAGCTCGATCCAGGTCTTCGGCCTGGATGGCGCGGACATCATCACGCTCAACGAAACAAACGGCGCATTGCCTGCCTCCTTGCTGTTTGGCGGTTTGCAAAACGATGTTCTCACCGGCGGATCGGGTACCGACCAGCTCTTCGGACAAAACGGCGATGATGTCCTGCTCGGCAAGGGCGGATCTGACTTCCTGTTCGGCGGTGACAACAACGATACGCTGACCGGCGGCGATGGCGACGACCAGATGTTCGGCGAAGCTGGCGACGACCGCCTGATCTGGAATCCCGACGACGACACCGACCTTCATGAAGGCGGAGACGGGATCGATACCACCGAAGTCAATGGAGGAAACGGCGCGGAAGCCTTTTCCATCACGGCCAACGGACTGCGCGTACGCTTCGACCGGATCGATCCCGCTCCGTTCTCGATCGACATGGGCACGATGGAACGGCTCGTGCTCAACGCCAATGGCGGCGACGACACGATCAGCACCGCGGGCGACCTCGCATCTTTGATCAATATCACCATCGACGGCGGCGCCGGCAACGACACCATTCGTGGAAGCAACGGCGGCGATTTGTTGCTCGGCGGCGACGGCACCGACTTCGTCGATGGCCAGCAGGGCAGCGACACAGCCTTCCTCGGCGCTGGCGACGACACCTTTCAGTGGGACCCGGGCGATGGCAGCGACGTGGTCGAAGGCCAGGACGGATTCGATACGCTGCTCTTCAATGGCTCCAATGCTTCGGAGAACATCGCCATCTCGGCCAATGGCGGCCGGGCGGTGTTCTTCCGCGACATCGCCAATATCACCATGGACCTAAACGATGTCGAGACCATCCGGTTCAACGCGCTTGGCGGCGCCGACAATATCGTCGTCAACGATCTTACCGGCACCGATGTTGCGGACCTCGATGTCGATCTCGCCGGCACGATTGGCGGAGCGGCCGGCGATGCCCAGGCCGACGTCGTGACCGTAAACGGTTCGAGTGGCGGCGACGTGATTGATATCTTTGGTGCTGGCACTTCGGCCGCCGTGATCGGCCTAGCAAGCCGGGTCGACCTCACAAATGCAGAAGCGGCAAACGATCAGCTTGTGGTGAATGGCGGCGGCGGCAACGATTCGCTGAATGCCGCGACCTTGCCCTCCGGTGTTGTGAAACTCGTACTTGATGGCGGAACGGGCAACGACACGATCTTTGGAAGCCAAAACGCCGATGTAATTCTTGGCGGCGATGGCAATGATTTCGTATTCGGCGACAACGGCAACGACGTGGCCTTCCTCGGGGCGGGGAACGACGTGTTCCAATGGGATCCAGGCGATGGCAACGACGTCGTCGAGGGTCAGGACAGTTTCGACACGCTGAAGTTCAACGGATCGAACGCCAGCGAGAACATCAACATCTCCGCCAATGGCGGACGCGCGCTGTTCTTCCGCGATGTCGCAAATGTGACGATGGACCTCGACGACGTCGAGCACATCGAGTTCGCCGCCTTCGGCGGAAGCGACAATATCGTTGTCGGAGACATGAGCGGCACCGATGTGACGCAGGTCACCGTCAATCTCGCGTCGTCCATTGGAGGCGGCGATGGCGCGGCCGACAACGTCACTATCAACGGAACCAATGGCAACGATCTGATCAATGTGGCCAGCGCCGGAGCCATCATGTTGGTGAGCGGACTGCAAGCCGTGACGCGTATCGAAAACCTTGAGGCCGGCGACACTGCCGTCATCAATGCCCTAGGCGGCGACGACGTGATCAATGCGTCCAAGTCGGCCATTGGCCTCACGGTCAACGGCGGATTGGGAGGCGATTTGTTCGTCGGCTCCAATGGCGCCGATTTCTTTGCCGGAGGCGATGGTAACGATGTTGCTCTGCTCGGCAGTGGCAACGACACCTTCGTGTGGAATCCGGGCGACGACAACGACACAATTGAAGGCCAGGCTGGAACCGATACGCTCCTGTTCAACGGTGCGAACGTATCCGAGATCATCGATATCTTCGCCAATGGCGGTCGGGCAGTTCTCTTCCGCAACATCGCCAACGTCGTCATGGACATGAACGATGTGGAGAAGATCACGTTCAATGCGTTTGGCGGCGCGGACAACATCGTGGTCAACGATCTCTCCGGCACCGATATCAAGAATATCCAGATCGATCTCAACGCGGCGGGCGGAGGCCCCGATGCGCAGCCGGACATCGTCGATATCAACACGCGCGGCGGAAACGATAACATCGGCGTAGTTGTCTCTGGCGGCAAGGCTTCGCTCACCGACCTCGCTGAAACCTACGACGTGCTGGGTGTCGAAGCCATCGACCGGCTGATCGTGCGGGGCGGCGGCGGTAATGATACGATCAACGCCTCCACAGTGGCGGCAGGCGCGGTGTTGCTCACGCTGGATGGCGGTGCCGGAAACGACACGTTGATTTCGGGCCCCAGCGTCAACGCCTTGTTGGGTGGAACAGGCGACGACACCTACGTGACCGACGCGCTGTCCACGATCTTCGAGAATGTGGGCGAGGGGACCGATACGGTCAAGACATCGCTCAATTCTGTCACCCTCGCGGCGAATCTAGAAAACCTGACCTTTACCGGCGCCGGAAACTTTTCTGGTCTTGGCAACGAGTTGAACAACGTCATCATCGGTGGCGCTGGAACGGACTCGCTCACCGGCTTCCTCGGCAATGACACGCTGATGGGTGGCGCAGGCGCTGACTCATTGTTTGGCGACGATGGCACAGACATGGCCAGCTACCTCAACGCGGCGGCCGGCGTGAAGATTTCTCTCGATCTCATATTCGCGGCAACCGGGGATGCCGCCGGTGACGATCTTCAGAGCATCGAAGACTTGCAGGGGAGCGCGTTTAACGATGTTCTCGACGGTGATGGCGGCGCGAACAGGCTGCTCGGCGAAGCCGGAAATGATCAGCTCGATGGCGGAGGAGGCGGCAATGCGATGGACGGCGGCGCTGGCGTCGATGCGGTGTCCTACCTGTCCTCCGTGGCGGGCGTTACGGCGGACCTGCGTCTGCCGTCGCTCAATGCGGGCGATGCGCTTGGCGATACCTTTGCCGACATCGAGAACATGATCGGCTCGAATTTCGGCGATACCTTGCGTGGAACCGATGGCGCAAACACGATTAATTCCGGAAACGGCAACGACGTGGTGCAAGGCCGGAGTGGCAACGATACGCTCATTGGCGCCGGGGGAGACGATCGCCTGTTCGGTGAGAATGACGACGATCTGTTGGCGGGTGGCTCGGGCAAGGATCTTTTGACCGGCGGCGATGGCGATGATCGCTTCGATTTCAACGCTGCGAACGAGTCGACTCCCAATGCGCTGCGCGATGCCATTGTCGACTTTACCGTCAATCCGGCCGCCGGCGCTGCCTTCATCGACCGTATCGATGTCGAAACCATCGATGCGCGTGCGGGATTGCCCGGCAACCAGGCCTTCACCTTCATCGGCTCGGGTCCGTTCACAGGCGAAGGCCAGATCCGCGCCTTCCAGGCCAACCTCAACACAGTTATCCAGTTCAATACCGCTGGAGCGAACGGTTCGGAGATGGAAATCCTGTTGATCAACTTCACGGCGGCCAACCTTTCGGCGGCGGATTTCGTTCTGTGATGGCGCTCGCGATCCTGCCCTATTTTAGCTGACTTCGCCTGCGAAACGAGCGGCCGGAGAGAGGCCAACACCAATCATGCGACTTTTAGCCGTGCTAGTGCTGGCCTTGCTGCTTTATCCGAGCGGCGAGGCCAGCGCCCAGAGTTTGGGCGGGACTTTTCAGATCGAATGGAAAGTCGCGAACCGCTTCCGTTTCTTCGACGATCCGGCGCTGTTCCGGATGCACGACGCGGCCTGGCGGCAATACATGCTCAAGCTGAGCAATCTCGACTACGAGGCCGAGACGAAGCAGCGGCTGGCGCGGCAAACGGCGGTGCTCGGCGGCGAGCATGTGTTGAACGACCGTTATATCGCCTTCAGCAACATCCTCCGAACCAAGTACGACTGGCGCGGCTGGGCGTCGCGCACCGAGGGGCGCACATGCTGGGATGCGCAGAAGAGACGGCATTCGGCCTGCGGCGGGATCGATGCCTATCTCAATCCCACAAGCCACGAGATCGAGGTGTGGCTGAGTGCGGCTGCGTCGGAACCGTTGCCCAAGTCAACGATATGCGTGTGGCTGGTGAACGGCGTGGAAGCGGGCCGCGCATCGTGTGGCGAAAGAGTGGGCGGCATCTCGTTGCCCTATCCCGATGGCGGCGAAATTTCCGTTTCGATCGGCGGCGCGCCCGCCATCAGCCTGAGTGCGAAAGTGCGCGACCTCCTGATCGTGGGCCTGGGCGACAGCTTCGGATCGGGCGAGGGCAATCCTGATGTGCCGGTGGAATTTTCGGCCGAGCGCCGCACGCGCAATCTCTATCCGGCTAGAGCCAATGCTGGCGACAACGGATCGGCCACGTGGCAAGACCGGCTTTGCCATCGCTCGCTCTACAGCCATCAGCTTCGCGCGGCATTGCAGATCGGCATCGAAAATCCGCATGTCTCGGTCACCTATCTTGGTTACGCGTGTTCGGGAGCCAGCATCGAAAACGGAATCCTCGGCGCGCAGGAATATGTCGAACGAGAAGCGTTGAGGGCATCGTCCGCGGACGAGGGCGCCGCGCCTTCTCCCTACGTGCAAGGTGACAGCAAGGATGCGCAGCTGCGCCGTCTACTTGGCGATCTTTGCCGCAATGAACTCGACCGCGAGGATGGCATCTGGTTTTGTCCGGACAAGGCTTTCAAGCGTCACGTCGACTACATGCTGCTCTCGGCGGGCGGCAACGATGTCGGTTTCGCCAACGTCGTCGCCTGGGTGACGCTCCGGCCCAGCACGTCCGCGAGCCTCGCCAAATTCTTCGGCGCGACGGTTTCAGCGAAACAGTTCGCGAAAAACATCCGCGACATTCTGCCTGATGCTTACGCCGACCTTGGCAAGGCGCTGGAAAAATCGGTTCCGCTCTATTCAAGCCCAAGCGATACCGTGTTCGATGCTTCGCGCGTGGTGCTCACGGCGTACCCCGATGTGCTCGCCGACGAGAACGGTAACGTTTGCGCCGCGGGCCCCGACGAAGGCGAAGAAGACTCCGAACACAATTATGCCGCCAACCAGTCGCTCGACGGTTTCTCATCATGGCTTGCCGCAGGCGGCGGACGGCTCGAGCGGGTGCATGCTGTTCTGGCGGAACTCGACAAGCGCATGGGCGATATCGCGGGCGACATGGGTTGGACGTTCGCTGGGCGAATCTACGCGGACAAGGGTTTCACAGGTCACGGCTTCTGCGCGCGCAACAGCAAGAAGGCGGACGATCCGGCGGAGGCATTGATGCTTCCATGCTGGGGCGACGCGGAAAAGCCAACGCAGACGTGTGAGCAAAGCTGGTCCGGCGAGATCAAGCAGTGGCGGCCTTACGATCCTTCGGCGCGGAATTATCCATACGCGCTCAGGCAAAGATGGGTTCGCAGCTTCAACGACGCGTTCATGACGGTGAACCAGAAGGTCGTCACCCGCAACGGCAAGATCGACGAAAAATCCTCCGCCGCGACCTTTTCGGAAACCACCGGCGCGATGCATCCCACCGCCGAGGGCCAGGCCGCCATGGCGGATGCAATCCTCATGGACATCCGCCCTATGATCGCGCGCGATCTGGAAGCGCAATAGCGATCAAGCGTCGGGCGGAATCACGCCCTTCTTGAAAATGAAGCAGCCGTAGAAACGTCGCTCGCCGGTTTGAATGATGCAGTAGGATCTCTTCGCGGCTTCATAGAAGGCGAAGCGCTCGACGGAGCCCATCGGCCAGGACTTGCCTTCGGCCTTGTCGATCTCGGCCTGCACCTCCGCTTGCACCGGCGGAACCTCGTTTGGTTTTCCGACGATCTCCATCCGCGATGCCGGCTTGTCGACGAAGCTGTCGAGCGGAAAGACCGAGAGGACGGCGCGCGCGGCGCGGCCCGCCGTCACATTGTCGATGCGCAGGAGCTTGCCGGTCACTGTCTGGCGCGCGACTGAGTCCGCGGGAAAATTCGTGTCGCAGAGAACGAGATCGTCGCCATGCCCCATGGCGCGGAGTGCCTGCAGAACATCGGCGTTCAAGATGTTGTCGATCAGCTTCAGCATGATTTGTCCTCCCGGGGGGAGACTATCAGTGCCACGGTTTCATGCAAGGTGACGAAGCCGTGAACGGAGCGGAGAGGGCGTGAAGGGTCCGTGAAGTTGAACGCGGAAAAGCGCAGAAATCCTTTGTTTTCGGGCTTTTCCCGCGCCGAATCCTGTCAAAGGTGTTCATTCGACATTCACAATGGAAGGCATACAATTACGCTCATAGATCAACCATTGAGGTGTGCCATGACCAAGCTAAAGCTCTCCCTGGCGGCCATTGCCGCCTCACTGATACTCCCGGTTCTGCCGGCCCAGGCCGCAACGCCTTGCTCTACTCACGATGCCATCACCAAGCAGCTCTCGTCCCGCTACAAGGAAGCGCGGCAGGGCCTTGGGCTGACCAGCCAGACGACTGTCATCGAATTGTTCGTCGGCGAGGAAGGCACCTGGACGCTGCTCGCCACCGACACCAAGGGCCGCACCTGCATCATCGGCTCCGGCGAAGGCTGGGAAGATCAGCCGAAAGTGCTGGCCGGCCTCGAATCGTAACACTTTCTGAACGCAGCGATTGAAAAGCGCCGAAGACCGCTGCGTTTTGTTGCAAGCAAGAAACCAATCTGCTTTTACTTGCCAAAAGGCGCATGCAGGCCATTGCCGCGGCGTCCGGATTGCACAATCAATTGAATCAATGTTTTTCTTCGCGCTTCTCTTTGGGTTTACCTTGATACCGTATATGATCCGCGCTCGTTGGGGCGATGTCGTGAGGTACGGTGATGGCAACTTTTACAGGCACTGTTGGCGATGACGATGCAGTCAATCGCATTGACGCCACAGTTCCGCAGCTTGGAACATTCACCGGCGGCACGCTCGCGGAGCTGACCGACGGTACCGGCGACACCATCAACGGCCTCGGCGGCAACGACGAGATCGTAGCCGGGTCGGGCGCTGACACTATCGATGGCGGCAGCGGCAACGATACGATCACCGGCGGCGCGGGCGCCGACAACATCACCGGAGGTGCTGGCAACGATACGATTATCCTCAATGCGGGAGATGCGCCCGCCGGCGAGACTCTGACCGGCGGCGGCGGCGCCGACCGCCTGCAGATCAATGGCGCGGTCGATATCACGGCGGCGGCTGTCAGCAGCCTCGCGACGATCGTCTATAACGCGGTCAATGGCGGCACGCTGACGGCGACACACACCCAAGCCTCTAACCTTACAACATTCACGGGCAATGCCGGAACAACCGACGGCCTCGTCGTCAATCTTGCATCGGGCAATACCACCATCACTCTCTCCGCCAAGACGCTGACGAGCATCGAGAGCATCACGGTCAACGGCTCGACCGGCAACAATACGATCACAGGCACGGGGCAAGCCGACACGATCAACGCGGGCGACGGCACCGACTCGATCACCGCCGGGAACGGCAGCGACACGGTTGACGGCGGCAACGGCACGGACACGGCGATCTGGGCCGATACGCGCGCCAATATCACGCTCGAACGGGTCGACGGATTCGCCAACAGGTGGATTGCGACCGACATCAACATTGGAACCGGCGACGAAGGCGCCGACAACGTTTCGAACGTGGAGAACTTCCGATTCTCCGGTCCGGTCACCGTCGCGGTGGCCAATCTCATAAGTCTGCAATCGGATGGCGATGCGGACGCGGACAGCGTGGCCGAGAACGC
>JBJXGL010000286.1:0-3865 GCA_046160365.1 Aestuariivirga sp.
GCCTACCCGGCGCCTTGCCTCCGACCAGATAGTTCAGCGCCTGATTGGCGAGCACCGCGACCTGCGAATCGAGCAGCGAGATGTCGATGTGCTGACCTTCTCCGGTGCGTTCGCGATGATAGAGAGCGGCAAGAATGCCGATGACGGCGTGGAGGCCAGCGAAGATGTCGGAGAAGGCAACGCCCATTTTCATCGGGCTTCCGCCCGGCTCGCCGGTGATCGACATGACGCCGGCCATGCCCTGGATCATGAAGTCGTAGCCGGCGCGTTGCGCGAAGGGGCCATTCTGGCCAAAGCCGGTGATTGAGCAATAGATCAGATCGGGTCTCACGGCCTTCAGGCTGTCGTAGTCGAGGCCGTATTTCCTGAGCCCGCCGACCTTGAAGTTCTCGATCACCACATCGCTCTTCGCGGCAAGATCGCGGATCAGCTTCTGGCCCTCCGGCTCCGCCATGTCGATGCAGACCGACCACTTGCCGCGATTGGCGGACTGGAAATAAGCTGCATCGCCGCGCGATCCGTCGCTGTTGGTGACGAAAGGCGGACCCCAGCCCCGCGTATCGTCGCCTTCGCCGGGTTTCTCGACCTTGATCACCTCCGCGCCGAAATCGGCAAGCATCTGCGTGGCCCAGGGGCCTGCGAGCACGCGGGTGAGATCGAGAACGCGGATATGGGAGAGCGGGCCTGGCATCGCAAAGGCGCGTTGTATATGTCCTTGTGCGGTAACGCAAATTTCAGATACCTCCGCCGGGCTATTGACGTCATGGGTGCAGCGCAATATGCCAAGCCTGACGGGGCGTTCGATTAGTTTTGGCGGTGCCGATGAACGATGGCAAGGCGGGCTTGGCTGCTGTGTGGGCCTTGGCCCACGACACAGGCGAGTCCGCGCCTGCGGCGGCTCTCACATCTTCGCGCGAACTCGTGTGGATCGATACGACCGGCTGCACCGAAACAGTCGACGTGGTGGCGCTGCTGGAGCCTATTTCGAGCGGTGTTTTCAGTTCAATCGTCAAGGTGATCGCCGCGGGCCTTCGCGAGCCCTTGCGCGCCAGCATGTTGCAGCTGCGCAATGGCGATGAAATGCACGAGGCCAAGGGCTTTCTCTCGCCCGACGATCTTGAGGGATCGGTTGGCCCCCTGCGGATCGTAGCGGGAGAAGCGCCGGTACAGGTGCGCCTTGGCATTCCGGCCGGCGTTCGCGTTGGGCTCGGACGGCCGAAACTCGCGGCAAGCGCCTCGACAACGACAATCCGCCGTTCCGAACCGGATGCCGACGCAGCGCCGACCGCGGAGGAGGTTGTCACCAGCCTCTCTCTTGGCGCGTCACTCGGTGGCGTGCCGGTAGCCGGCTTCGGCTGGGTGGTGAAGACCAAGCTCAGGCCGGATGCCGCGGCTGTCGAGGCATTCGAAGTCGACGAGCGGCTGGCGGTTTCTATCGGCAACATCAAAGGCTGGGTTCGTCTCTATCGCGAGATTCCGGCGGACGCGATTGGCCAGGGCAAGGACTATCGCATCGCGGTGCAGCTCTGGTCCGAGCGGCAGATAACGCTGCAAGGTGGGATTGAATGCAACAGCGACGATCTGGGCTGGCGCCCGCTCTATTCCGCGCAGCGCTGGACCAGCATCGAAAATGCCGTGGGGACGTTTGAGTTCACGATCCCTGCCGCAATCCTCTCCGGCTTGCCGAGCGATACGCGTTTCGCGGTCTTCTACGAGATCCACGAGTCCCGCACCTTTTGGATGGCCGATCCGCAAGTGGAAGAACGCCGCCCGCTTGCCGCCGACATTCCCTACCGCGGCCTCGCCGATCCTGCATGCGTGAGGCTGGCCGCCGCGAACGACGCCTTCCCGGCCCAGTTCCGGCAATCGCCGCGCACCGCGCTCATGCAGCAGATGGACGTGGCGCGCCGCGCGGGGCTATTCGATGTTGCAGCCGAACTGCTTGTGGCCGGCGAACGCGCTGGCTGGCCCAAGCGCTACAGCGCCCGGGAAGTGAAGAACCTCGCCCAATTATATGCGGTTCAGGGCGACGTGCAGCGGCTGAAGGCATTGCTCCTCGATAACCCTGAGAAGATTGCCACCGACGATCATCTTGCGGCGTTACTGGCAACATTGTTGTCGCCGCCCTTCTCTCCCGTTGAGATTTACGAGACGCTGCCGAGCGGACACCGCAACATTTTTGCGATTTGCGCGGATCCTCAGGCATTGCGGAGGTTCGCGGTCAGCTATTTCTCCGGAAAAGTCAATCCGAAGGAATTCCGGCCCGAATATCTGCTTGCCATCGCCAACAGCTTTGCCGGCAGCGACTGGGATTCCTACACGCATTTCGTCAACGCGTTTTTGCGCAAGCATCACATCGGAGAACTCGCGATCTCTGCCCAGGAGCGCAAAAGTTTTGTCGGCAGGCTGGAATTCCAATCCTCGCACACGCCGGTCCAGGGCGCGCCAGTCAGCGTCATCATGTCGGCCTTCAATGCGGAGGCGACAGTCGAATACGCCATCGAGTCGATCCTCCGGCAGACCGCGCCCAACGTCGAGGTTCTCGTCTGCGACGACCGCGGCAGCGACGGCACGCTCGCCGAGCTGCGCAAATACGCGGGTCATCCTCGCGTGCGCGTGTTCAAGTCGAAAGCCAATCAGGGCACTTACAACATCCGCACGTCGCTTCTGAAGGAAGCCAAAGGCGACTTCGTCACTTTCCAGGACAGCGACGACGTATCTCATCCCCAGCGTCTCGAACTGCAACTGAGGGCCTTGCATGGCGACACTGCCGCGGTGATCGCTGGTCACTTGCGATTGCGGCCCGATGGGCAAATCGCGGTGTTTCTGAATCAGAAGGTCGTTCGGCCCGCGCCCGTCACCTGTCTTGCGCGCCGCGAGGCATACGAGAAAACCGGTTACTTCCGCAAAGTGGCGGCAGGAGGGGATTCAGACAGTCTCGAGTCCATGCGCGCGCTCTACGGCCACACCAATGTTGTCGAACTGCCGCAGCCCCTGCTGTTTGCCTCGTGGTCTGCGAATTCGCTGACCCGCACGCAAGACCTCGAAGTGGGCGAAGACGGCTACATCTCGCCGGCGCGCCGCCAGTATCGCCGCAATGCGGCTCTTCAGCGGTTGCTTGGCAAGGCCGTCGTGCCCAACGAGATGATCGACGACGGTAATCGCGCCGCGAAAATTTATCGGGAGTATGCTGGCGTCGAGGAAATCAAGTGACCGCGCCCCGCTCCACGATCCTGCTGTTCGACGAATACGAAGGTTTCGAGCCGGCAAGCGCGAGCATGGTTCAAATTCTCGAGGCCCAATGCGGTGCATTGTACCGAATTTCCGATCATGCATCGTTCGAAAGGGCCGTGGGTGCGAAGTCCACGAAAGTCTGCGATGCCATTCTGCTTTGCGACAACCGTCACATCTATCCGGAAGGTTATGTAGGTGGATTGGCGGCGAGACTGGCGGAGTGCGGTTACAGCTGCGCGGGGCTCGATGGCGATGTTTTCCCGGATCTTTACGACGGTCTCGAAGATACGGTTTGCCGCCTCGGCGCACAGGAAGGCGGCTTGGAAGTCAATGCGCTCGACATTGGCGGAATGATTTTGAAGCCCGATTGCCGGGAAGCGTTCACCCAGTTGCCCGCGTCGTTCTTCGAGAATGGCTGGCGGTACGCGAGCTGGACACTGGCCGGGAGGCTCGAAGCCATGGGACATAGGCGCTGGTTGTTGAAGGGTGACGATCCGCGCAAGCCGATCCGTGACATTCCATCGGTTTCTCGCCGCGTTTCGCCGCCCGATATGGTGCGCGGCATTCACGCCTTCGGCGGCATGCGGCGCCTGGCGCTTCCGCCGGTTACGGCGTAGGCGGCGCGCCTCCT
>JBJXGL010000287.1:0-41273 GCA_046160365.1 Aestuariivirga sp.
GTAATCTCGCGGTTGGCGGGAAGCGCTACCTGCGTGCCCCAGTTGATTGCGACTCTCATGTCGGTGGTGGTCATGGCGTTTCTCCTTCAAAGGCTTGATTAAGCGATGTTGCAAGATATCCGATTGGCTGGCATGACTTCCGTCAATGTCTTTGATTGTGTCCCAGATGAATCGCGCCGATGCGGCGCTCGCGGCCGCAACGCACTTTCTGGCACGGCGCGCGCCTTTCGATCAATTTGGTTTTGGGCCTTTGGTTCTGTCGCTTGACGCGCAGGTCAAGCACAAAACCTACCTCTTCGCTTTCGAGGGCGTGAAAGTCGTGGGTTACCTGGGTTGGGCGATGCTCGATGCGGCACGCGCCGAGATCTTCGCCCGCGAGGGCCGCATCCCCGGATATGACGAAACCGGCGGCGACGACGTAGTCTGGCTTCTGGTTGCGGGCGCCACAAGCAAGAAGGCGCTCGACGCGATGCTCGAAGCCGGGCGCAAACGCTATGCCGGCAAGCGCATTATGGGCGTGCGCCACAAGCCTGGCGGACGAGTCGTCAAATTCGACAAAATCATCCGCTTGCGGAACAAGTAGCTCCGCCGCTGTATACTCGCTGGCCAAGGTGAGGCCTCCTGCAAATCGTTCTTGAGGAGGCAGTCTAACAGAGGAGGTAATTGCCCGCCGTGGCTTTTGCCACAGTGGACTTAACGTCAACCGAAGATGAAGTCGTCGGCCACGAATTGTTTGGCAGAAACGCTGTCGAAGAAGATGACGCCGCCGTCGAGCTTGAGATAGGCGCCGTTTGCATCTTCGCCCATGCGGGCCTGGAGTTCTTCGAAGTTCGACACGCCCTGGCCAATGAGCCAGACGCGGTCGGTGCGGCCAACACCCGCTTCGAAGTCACCAATGCGATCCTCGCCGAACGCGCCCTTCTCGAACAGGAACACGTCCTGGCCCTTGCCGCCGGCCGAATAGTCGTCGCCAAGTCCGCCCAGCAGATAGTCGTTGCCGGCAGCGCCATCGAGCTTGTCGTTGCCGGCGTTGCCCACGAGGCGGTTCACAGCATCGTCGCCCGCGATCGCATCGTCGAACTTCGAGCCATAAACAAATTCCACGAACGAGAACGTATCGCCTTTGGCATCGCCGTCGAAACCGCCATTGGCGAGATCGACGCCGACCGCCGCCGTCGCTTCGCTATAGTCGGCGACATCGCGCGCACCCGCACCGCCGTCGAGCGCATCTTCGCCAGCACCGCCAACCAGCACATCGTCGCCGGTGCCGCCATTGAGCTTGTCGTTGCCTTCGCCGCCAACCACGCGGTTCGCGACCTCATTGCCGGTAATCGTATCGTCGAATTTCGAGCCGACTACGTTTTCGATGGATTTGAACGTGTCGCCCTTCGCATCGCCATTAAGTCCAAAATTCTGCGCGAGATCGACAACGACGCCAAGCCACGAGCCCTGATAATCCGCCGTGTCGAGACCATCGCCGCCATCGAGATGATCGTTGCCGGACTCGCCCACCAGCACATCGTTGCCGCCCTGGCCTTGCAGAACGTCGTTCCCCTTGCGGCCAACGAGACGGTTGACGCCCGAATCGCCGGTCAGGTCGTCATTGAAGTTCGAGCCCGAGACATTCTCGATGCTCTTGAACTGGTCGCCATCGGCATCGCCGCCCGTCGCTGTGTTGGCCGCGAGGCTCACGACAACGGCCGCGGAGTTCAGATAGTCCGCGCGGTCCGTGCCCGCGCCACCGTCGAGATGATCCTTGCCGGCGCCGCCGGTCAGAATATCGTTGCCGCCCTGGCCATAAATCTTGTCGTTGCCGGCGCCGCCGTTCAAAGTGTCGTTTCCGTCGATTGTCGGCGCGGCTGCAAGCGAGCTCGTGAACACGGCGCTCGACGCCGCCTTCACATCGATCTGCGCATTGCCCGAGAAAAGCTTGTGCGTGCTGAGGTTCGAAGACGTCACATAAAGCTCGGACTTCGCGGGCACCACTACGGTCAGCGAAAACGAACCACTGCCGTTCGACGCGGACGCCAGTACCACGGTCTTATCGGTGCTCGACGCATTGCGGATGCGCCAAACGGAATTCAGCAAGCCGCTGTCGAGGGTTACTTGCCCCATCGACGTGAGCTGCAATCCGCTCGAAACCGAAATGGCGCCCGTAAATGCGACAACGGGCCGTTCGCCCGCCTTCACCGCGTCTTCGACGGTGCGCACGCCGTCACCCTCGATCACGTCATCGAAGTCGCCGCCGGTGATTGCGTCGTAACCGCCGAGCCCCTTCATGACATTGGCTTCCGCCTTGCCATGGAGGATGTCGTTCTTCGCCGTGCCGATAATCTTCGCCATCTGTAAGTCGGGTTCCGCTGTTGTGGCGCGTTCCCTAGCGCAGCACCCCTCTCCCGATCCTCAAGCCAATCGTTAAAATTGCGCGGCCGGCAGCGGCGGCTGAACCGTGGTTAACATCGCTTCAATGCGTTCCATCGGAGGTGGACGAAGGCAACGCCCACGCGTATCTAGTCGGCGATGCAGTCGTTTTTGCAAATCCCGATCCTGCTGGCCGGCGGCGCCAAAGTAACCCGCTTCACGTCCGCCAAGACCTGGAACGAAATTGCCCGCGCCGCATCCGATATGAAAGACGGCGGCGAAGAGATCGCCGTCGGCGAGTTTCTCCGCGAGGATCATCACCGCTACTACGGCAGGCCCTGGATTCTCGGCCGCTATTACTTCGACAAGCTCCTGAACTGCGGACTGAAGCCAAGCGACCGCGTCCTCGATCTCGGTTGCGGCGCGGGCCGCCTTGGACTTTGGCTCATTCCGTACCTCGACTCCGGTAACTACACCGGCATCGACGCCCATCTGCGCAGTCTTGTCGCGTTTTCGGTTTACGAATCCGCGATGCACGCCCTTGCCGCCAAGAGTCCCAAGCTGCGCCTCGACGAAAACTTCGACCTTGCGGAAGGAGACGGGCCGTTCGATGTGCTGCTCGACTTCTTCGTGACCAAGCATCTGACGGAAGCAAAGGCGCGCCTCGCCTACGGCAAGATGGCGCAACGCCTGGCGGCCGGCGCGAGAATTTACATGCCCCACGCCCCTCGTCTCGGCATCGAGGGCATGAAGGAACTGGGTTTTGCACTGGATCGCACCGACACGGTGCACTATCCGCTTCTCTCTGGCAGCGCCGTGGCCGACACCGACACCTGGCATATCTTCACCGTTGCTCAGAGCGTAACGTCGTAGCCGCGCAAATTCGTTAGCCACGAGAGTTCAGGCTCGAGCTGTGGCAAAACGCTCTTCACATATTCAAGCTGCTCTTGGTCGCGCCGCCACCGCCCCACCGACTTGGCATCGGGCGCGCGCAAGCCATGCATCGCGGCCACCGCGCCGCTGCCGAACGACACCACCTCGTTGAACCGCGCGAATGGATGCCGGATTGAGAGGCCGAGCGCTTCGCCCAACCGCTGTTGCGTGACCGCGGGTTCGAGCACCATATCTTCGTAGCCAAGCAGATGAAGTCCCCCGCGGCGGCTTTCGAGCAGCAATCGGAACGCGGCCATCTCGGCCTTCCAGCGCTCCGGCGTGGCATAGCGCTCGCGCCCCGTATGCACGCTTGTCAGCACATCGAATGGATGGCGCACCACATAGACGATCTCGATTTCTTCCGGCGCGTGCGCAAGCGCGCTGTAGGCATCGGAAGACCGCTTCAGCACGATGCATGGCGCCTCAGGCGAAATCCTCAGGAACCGCCCGAACATCGATTCCTCCGCCACCATCTGCACCCCATCGAAGCAGTTCATCAGGGCCGTCGCAAGCCAGGTGCCCGAACGCGCGCAACCCGCGACATAGATTCGCCGCCGCGCCGCGCCGCCGTCCATTGTGTCCAGCCGCTGACCCAGATCGGGCAGAAAACTTCGCGCCCGGTCGAGCCAGGCGGCGCAGGTTTGATTGTCCGGCTGCAATTCAAGCCAGCGTTCGAGATGCTGCGCTGCCAAGGGGAAGTCTTCGGCCTTTAACGCATCCACCGCATGCACCCTGTGCCACGATGGCAGCGATCTCGCGATGGCGCCGAGCAGCCGTTCCGACGCCGCATCGCCTGGAAGCAGCTTCAGGGTTTCGCGCACGAACCCATCGGCCTCGTCGAGCGCCCGCGTGTTATAGAGGCACTGCCCGATGCGCCGCCGCGCCTGCGCATTCTGGGGATCGAAAGCCAGCACGCGCCGCCAGGCGGCAAGCGCATTCGCCCAGTCGCCCGCCTTTTCGAAGGCCAAGGCGGATTTCATGTGTGATGCGGCATCCGGTGGAACGTCGGTCATGGCGGCAGGCGATACACCAATGGCTGCCCGCGGACTACTCCACGCCAGCCTCTTCGATCGCCTCCAGCCATCGCATCTCTGCCCGGCGCATTTGCACGGCGCATCGGATCGATCCGCCGCGCAGCCACCCTACCCTCAATATCCGGCGCGGACAAAGCCGGGCTCTGCCCACGCCGGATCAGAACCGCGAAACTTAGCCGAGAATCTTGCCGCCCCACTTTTCGCACTGAGCGGCGGTGGTGTGAATCCAGCCCTGGCCCTTGCACGCCGCCTGGCCCGCGCAGGAGTTATTGGCGCCCTTGCAGGCCGACTGGCCCTTGCAGGCGTTGACACCTTGACACATCACTTTGCCTTCGGCGGCGGATGCATTGGTGGAAACAAGCCCGGCGCCGGTGACGGCGAGCGTGAGCGCTGCCGCGGCGAGCGCGGCATTGGAACGGGTCATGATCTTCATGGAATCTATCCTCGAGAGAAACGGACTGGCCCAATTGCCGTCCTGCCCGCCAACCTGCGCGGCAAATGCAATCACCGGCACGACACATGCGCGTGAGAACCCGAGCTCTCACGCGAATGTGTGGAAGATCACGGAAGCGTGAGCGAGAGTACCCCGCTCTCCGCCTTAGAGAATGAAGTCCACCTCCGACAGCGTGTTGGCGCTGAAATTCAGCAGCGTCAGCGTCATCTCCGCGCCATTCGCTCCGGCGGTGTTGACCTCGAGCACCGTATGCACGCCCGTCTGCACCGCGCGGATCTGGCCTTCGCCAGTAAACGCGGCCGCGCCGATGAACGTGAAGGCTTGATCGCCCGCCGGCGTGGCGCGCGCATCGATGGTCGAGAAGTCGAGCTTCTCTTTCAGCGTATCGAAGTCGCTGATGCGGTCGCGCGTTGTGGCAGTCGTGCCCGAGTCGGCGATCGAGTTGAAATCGAACCGGTCGAGGCCCGCGCCGCCCACAAGGATATCAGCGCCTCTGCCGCCGATCAGCACGTCGTCGCCGAAACCGCCATTGAGGAAGTCGCCGCCATCGCCGCCATTCAGCGTCTCGCCCGCCGCCGCGCCCGTGACAGTGTCGCCGGCGGCGGTCCCGATGAAGCTCTCGACGCTGACAATATCTTGCGTCCCGCCGAAGCCAGGCGACACTTCCCATGTTTCCGTGGCGAGATTGATGACAGCGCCGGCGCTCGTGATATTGCGAAGGTCGAGCGTATCGATGCCGGCGCCGCCATCGATATCGTCGATGAACTTGCCTTGCAGCATGACGAATACGTCTTGGCCGCCTTCGCCCCGCAGATTCTGTACGCCGAAGTCCGAGGAAATCCGGTCGTTGTTCTGCGTGCCGATGACGGTGTCGATATTGTCGATATCCGCTGGCCCGCCGAAGCTCGGCGACAAATCCCAGGTTCCGCCGGCGAGATCGATCGTCGCGCCGCGGTTCGTGATATCGCTCAAGTCCAGTGTATCGTTGCCCGATCCGCCGTCGACATCGTCAATGAACGCGCCCTGATTCATGACGAAGGTATCGTTGCCAGCGCCGCCGTCGAGATCGTCATGACCCGTGCCGCCATTGATCACGTCGTTGCCGCCGTCACCGAAGATTGTGTCGGCGTTGGAACTGCCGAAGAACGTGTCCCCGGACTGTGTGCCGCGCACCGTTTCGATGCCGGTCATGCTGCGGGTGCCGCCGAAGCCGTCGTCAAGGCGGTAGTCCGAGTTCACGTCGACGATGGCGCCGCGGCTGGTGATGTTGGAAAGGTCGAGCGTGTCGACGCCTGCTCCGCCATCGACATCGTCGATGAAATTGATCTGCTCCATGACGAACTGGTCGTTGCCGTTGCCGCCGGAGAGAGAGTCGGTCCCCGCGCCGCCCCTCATGACGTCGTTGCCGTCGTTGCCGTTCAGGTTATCGACGCCACCGCCACCATTCAACGTGTCGTTTCCGCCGCCGCCGGCCATGAAATCGGACCCGCCAAGGCCGCTCAGCGTTTCGTTGGCGCTGGAGCCGCTGAGGATGTCGCCGTTCACGGTGCCGAGCACGGCTTCGACGCTGAAGATGCTTTGCGAGGGGCCGGATTGCGCGCCCAGATCGTAGAAGTTGTCAGCCAGATTGACCACCGCGCCACTCCCGGCAGCGGCCACGAGATCGAGCGTGTCGAAGCCCGAGCCGCCGTCGATATCGTCGATGTCCTCGCCACCGGTAATGAAGAAGATGTCGTCGCCGTCCCCGCCGGAGAGCGAGTCGATATCGGCGCCGCCGTCAATACGGTCGTTGCCGCCGCCCCCAATGAGAGTGTCCAATCCGGCGCCGCCGAGCAACGTGTCGTTGGTGTTGCCGGCTTGCACGAAATCGTTGCCGCCGAAGGCGTCATAGAGGTCATCATTGCCATCGATGGTCTCGGGAACCGAGCCGTCGAAGCCGTCAACCAACGCGCCGGCGATGACTGTGTTGTCTCCGTTATTGCCTTGAAATCCAGACATGGGTGTTGATCCTTTGTATTGAAGTTGAGTTGAAGGAGTTTGCGTTGCGTGACCGCGGTCACACGCGGGCGCTCTAAATTTTGATCCGCAATCGTCCGGCCTTGCGGATCGGATGGCCGTGCCCACTTCTTGACGCGGAATCTATCGCAACACGGCGCGCCAGGCTTGGAGCGGAGTGCGCTGTTCTTGTTCCCGATGGCGCAAGACTATGACGGGATCGCGCCGCACTTTACCGTGATCGCGCTTGAGCCAAGGTGATTTGACTTCAAGCGCCGCAAGCGCCATTCAAAGCGCCAACTGGCCGACTGGCTTCGATAGGGATCGCGAGCATGAATTTGAGCTCGATGCCTCAGCCGCGCGCCGCCTCCGTCCCTCACACAGACGCGCTTGTCGTCTTCGATACGGAACGCGTGGATGAGAACGACAGATTTGGTTTGTGGCGCGATCACGTCGCCAATGTCCTCGCCGTGTTCGATTTCGATCCGGCGGAAGACCGGCCGTTCCATGCCCGCATGGAAACGCTGAACATCGGCGGCATCAAGATCAATCGCGGCGACAGCAGCACCAGCCATTGGATCAGACGGCCGCATCACGTGAGCGACGGGCGCTGTCACACCGCCCTCTATCTCGGCGGCAGCGGCTCATTCCGCATGATGCAGGGCGGCATCGACACGGTCGGAGGCCCAAACCATTTCGCTTTGATCGACGACAGCCGCCCAAGCGAGTTTCACGTCGAATGCAGCATCGACGACTACGGCTTGGCCGTCTGCCCCGATCTCCTCCACGCCGCGCGCGGCGGCAACCAGGCCAGCCCCTTGCCGCCGCATGGTCCCGCCAACGCGGGGCTGCAGCTGCTCCGCGGTTATCTCGACGCCATCTATGCCGCGCCCTTCGCCGCCGCCGATGTGCGGCTTGAAAAAAGACTCGAACAGCACCTCCTCGATCTCATCGTCTTAGGCCTGGCGCCAACCCCAGACGCCGCCCACGCCGCGCGCCATCGCGGCCTGAAAGCCGCGCGCACGCAAGCCATCCTGGCGAAGATCGAAAGCCGCTACCTCGAACCGGGCATCAACGCCAAGACCATCGCCAGCGAACTCAACATCTCGCAACGCTATCTGCACCAATTGCTCGACGAGCGCGGCCTCACCTTCTCCCACCTCATCCTCGAAAAACGCCTCGACCGCGCCTTCGCCCTGCTCCGCGACCCCGCCCAAGACGCTTTGCGCATCGGGCAGATTGCCTACGCCTGCGGTTTCAACGACCTCTCCCACTTCACCAGAACCTTCCGAGTGCGCTTCGGCGAAACACCGGGAGGCGTGCGCGCCGGACATCCGCAAGCGTGACAACGAGGCGCATCAAGGTGATGCGCGGGAGATCAAAGAAGCGCAATGACTACAAGGCGCGGGCCCAAAGGGAATCCCCCCAGCAGAATTGCGGTGACAGTGCATTTAACTTGCGATTACGGAATACGGCGAGCATTCACCGCAAGATTCCCTTACCCAATCGTGCCGGCAATCATCCCGCGCACCCGTTCCATCTCCTCCTCCGCGATGCGTCCCGCCATCCGCACCACGCGTTCCGGTTCGATTGTCGCGATCTTGGCGGTGCGGACGATCGATGGCGCGGGCAATCCCGCCGCCGCTTGATCGGCGATGGTCACGTCGCCGTCCCATGCTGGATTGGCGGCACTTGTGATCATCGCAACCCAAGCCAGGCCATGGCGCGCATTGAAGGGTTCCGCCGAGACCACAAGCGCCGGGCGGCGCTTTTCCGCAAGCTGATCGGCATAGGGAAACGGCACGATCACGATGTCGCCAGGCCGGAGCGGCTCAGAGACGGCCATAGGCCTCCTCGTCCGCCGCACCCGACCATTCGGTGAAGACGGCGAACGGGTCGTCCTCGGCGCCGCGGCCCGCCTTTTCGATTGTGACCCCCGAAGCGGAATACGAGTAGCGCACCCGGTCGCCGGGTTTGAGGCCCAGCCGTTCGCGCACCTCGCGCGGGATTACGGTTTGGCTCTTCGTGGTGAGTTTCGAGAAGGCGATGCCCATCGGCGTGTTTGTCCAAGTTACAAGACAGTGCTACCGTCTTACCGTCACGCTAGCCTTACTTTCTGGCGCGATCAAGCGCCCCAGCGCTGCCATTTGGCATTTTACAACTTCTGCGATTTTTGATTTACGTTGCGTCAAAACCACAAAATCGAACCAAAATCCGCCACGCAACGTGCAGCAACATGCGTGCAAAAGCAGCGCAAAAGCCACGCAACAGGCCGCGCTTTTACGCCGCTTTTGCAGCCACCAGCACGTCCTCGCCGTCGAGTTTCATGGCCAGCGATCGCCCGGCCGAAAGCGCCAGCAGCCGGGTGTAATAAGGCTGCACCAGCCTGGCATCGAGCGAGGCCAAATCCGCTTTTCCATCAATGACTTCCGCCAAAGCCTCGGGCACTTTGGCGCGCTCTCCCTGGGCTCTCACCGCAAAATCCCCGCCTGCCACGCTCACCGTCACCGTGCCGCCCCTCGGGATTCCCGCGAGGCCCAGAAGCAGCATGTTCAAAAGCAGCTTAACCTCTTGTTTTGGCCTGTTTTCTCGGGGCGCTTGCCAGTCGAGTTTGACCTTCTCCTCGCCCACAAACCCCTTCGCCGTCTCGCCCGCCTCCCCCATGTCGATGAACGCCCCGGCCGAACCAGCAGCGCCGAAGGCGATGCGGCAGAACTTGAGTTTGGCTGATGCCGTCTTGGCGGAGGAGCGGATCATCTCGAGCGCGGTCTGCTTGGTCTCCTGATCCATCTCCGGATCATCGAACAATTCCAATCCGTTAGCGATGGCGCCCACGGGAGAAATAACATCGTGGCAAACCCGGCTGCACAGCAGTGCCGCAAGATCGAGATCGGAAATGCGCGTGTCCGCGGTCATGCGTGAAAGCCCCGGCTTGTTGATTCGCTTTGCCTTTTAGCGCATTGACGGGTCACCTACCACGCGCTCATAGAAGCTTTCACCAGGGCCATCGTGAACAGTCCGCCACCATCTCTCAACACCATGATTTCGCTTGCGATTTCGGCAGGCACGGAAATCATGTCGGTGTACGCCTCGGACTTCGCGGTCAGGGCCAAGAGCGATTTCTCTCCCGTCACCGAAGCCGACGAAGCGGCCGAGCGCATTATCCTGGCCGGCCTCGCCAAGGCCGATCCGGCCACGCCCATCATTTCCGAAGAGGCCTATTCGGCGGGCAGGCGCGAGCCTGTGGGAGACCGTTTCTATCTCGTCGATCCCCTTGATGGAACACGGGAATTTCTCTCCCGGAATGGCGAGTTCACGGTCAACATCGGTGTGATTGAAAAGGGCGAACCGGCCGCCGGGGTGGTCTTCGCCCCTGCCCTTTCCTACATCTACGCGGGGCGCGTTGGAAGTGGCGTTTGGAAAGCGCAAGTGCTTGATGGAACTCCGGAAAACTGGACTGCCATCACCTCCAGAGTCACGCCGCCCGAAGGCCCCACCGTCATCGCCAGCCGTTCCCATCTCGACCCTGAAACCCAGAAATTCCTCAAGAAAATCAAGCCGAGACAGCTCAATTCGGCAGGCTCCTCACTGAAGTTCTGCCGCATCGCGGAAGGCAGCGCCGACCTTTACCCCCGCTTTGGCCGTACCATGGAATGGGACACGGCGGCGGGCCACGCCATCCTCCTGGCCAGCGGCGGCAAAGTATTGATGGAAAACGGAAATCCGCTCCGTTATGGTAAGGTGGAGCGCGGCTTCGACAACCCCGCCTTCATCGCATCTGGCCGCTGATTGGCGTTTCGTTAACCAAGCCGAAAGTCTGCTGGTGTTACCACAAAATCGGACGGCGAAAGCCCCAGAGCCGCCACGGCTTTGGGCGAAATTTGGGCTTAGGGTTCGAAACGAGGACTAGCCATGAAGACCAAACTCTTGATTTCATTAAGTTTAGCCGCTTTCGCCTGGGGCTCGGCCCCAGCCACCATGGCGTTCGCACAAGAAACCAGCAGCATCTCGAAGTCGCAGCGGAACGACGAAGCCTCGACCTATACCACCGAGGAAATCGTCGGCGCCGGCCACCGCTTCTTCGGTAAGACCACCCGCGGACTTGCCGATGCGGTCGAGTATGTCTTCCAAAACCAAGGCGAACCAACGGCTTACATCGTCGGCGAAGAAGGCTCCGGCGCCATCATCGGGGGCTTGCGCTATGGCGAAGGCACCATCTACTACAAGAGCGGCATCTCCCAGCGAATCTACTGGCAAGGCCCATCGGTAGGTTTCGACTTCGGTGGCAACGGCTCCCGCTCGCTCGTCCTCGTCTACAATTCCGACAGCCCTCGCGATCTCTACAAGCGCTTCCCAGGGGTCGAAGGATCGGCCTATTTCATCGGCGGCGTGGGCGTGAATTTTCAAAAAAATCAAGACATTGTGCTGGCCCCTATCCGCTCGGGAGTGGGCGCCAGGCTCGGCGCCAATGTGGGCTACCTGAAATATTCGCGCAAGCCCAACTGGAATCCTTTTTAAGCGCTGTTGAAAGCGCTTTCGAATTCCTTCACATTGACCTCGTTATCGGTCTAAGAACCGAGGGACGGCATTGGCCACTGGCTTGCATCCGGTTTTGCCCGGGAAGGCAGCCATGGGCTTTGGGGGAATGCGATGTCTCAAACCGAGACCATTATGCTGTTTGTGCTGGGCTTCGCCTTCGCCGGGCTGGTAGCGCTATTCTTGGGCCGTCTCGCATGGCAAATTGCGCTCCGCCTCGGCGCCCGCCGCATGCAGCGCCAAGTGCCGACAACGGTTGCGGAATTACAGGCCGAGCGCGACCGCTTGCGGGCCGAGTATGCGATGATGTCGCGCAAACTCGAGCTTCGCCTCGACGATGTCAAAATGCGCATGGCCGAGCAACTCGCCGAAGTTTCGCGCAACCGCAATCGCATCGAAACCCTGATGGCGGAAGTCAAAAAGCGCGAGGACACCATCTCCGAGCGCGACGGCGAAATCGCCGGGCTCAACAACAGGATTGCGACTCTCGAAGGAACCATCCTCGGTCACAGCGACACCGAAAAGAAACTGGGCGAGCAGATGACCGCCCGCGAAGCCGAAATCGACAAACTCTCGAAAACCCTCGTTTCGCTCAATCAAAGCCTCCAGGACAGAGACAGCAAACTCGCCGCGCTCGGCGATGAAATGCCAGCCGCCGTGCGCGCCGCGAACATCGGCGGCGGCGATCCGGAAGTGGCGCAGGACCGGTTGAAACGCCGCATCGCGGAGCTCACAAACCTCTCCGAGCAAATCTCGCATCAGCGAGAAACCAGCAGCCTGGTTGGTGGAGGGCTCGGCGCCGGCGCGGTGCTCGTGAAACCTTCCGGCAGCAACACGGTTTCCGTCATCGAAACCAAGCAGAAGCTCGAAGAAAAGATCGCCGAAGCAGAACAAGAGAACAGCGTCCTGCAAGACGAGATCAAGCGGCTCGATGAAGCTTGGTCGGAGAAACTGGCGCAACTTCAGAAATCGGGAAAGCCGCGCGAAACCGCTGTCACCGCCAAAGCCACTCCGGCTGCGCCGAAAGAAGACCCGCGCCACATCCGCGGCATCGCCAATGTCATCTCCCTTGCACAGCGCATCCGTGCACTTCAAAAGGATATCGGGAGCTAACGCTCCCCGGGATAACACCGGACCAATGTCGAGTTGCGGCCCGCCGCCGAACGGCTTCTTCCGTTCTTGTTATTCATGATCGCTCGGAAGACGATCGTCTGCCTGCACGAGAAACGCGAAAAATCAAATGCAACTGAATGGGTTTCATCATCTCACCGCCATCACCGCGGATGCGCCCGGCAATCATGCGTTTTACACGCAAACGCTTGGTCTTCGGCTGGTGAAGAAGACTGTCAATCAAGATGATACCAGCGCCTATCATCTCTTCTATGCCGATGGCATCGGCTCGCCCGGCAGCGACATCACGTTCTTCGATTGGCCCGCTGGCCGCGAGAAACGCGGAACCCATTCGATATGCAACACGGGGCTTCGCATCAAGGGCGAAGCCGCGTTCAACTATTGGAAGGAGCGCTTCGCTTCGCTCGACGTGAAACATGGCCCGATCGCCGAGCGCGATGGATGTTTGGTGATCGACTTCGAAGACGCAGAAGGCCAACGGCTAAGCCTTGTTGACGACGACAATCCGGCAGAGGTCAACGCGTGGGGATCAAGCTCCGTGCCACCCGCATTTCAGATTCGTGGACTTGGCCCGATCACGCTGAGCGTTCCCGATCTCGCGCCAACCGATGCGGTGCTCACCACCGTCATGAGCATGGAGAAGCTGCGCAACTATCGCAACACGTCCGTATACGGAATGAATGGCGTTGGCCCCATCGCCGAGCTTCATGTGCGCGAAGAACCTGAGTTGCCGCCAGCCGCAAGCGGCGCCGGCGCTGTCCACCACGTCGCCTTCAACATTCAGATGCAAGATTACGATTTCTGGACCAAGCGCCTCGCCAACTTCCGCATCCCCAACAGCGGCCCCGTCGACCGCTTCTGGTTCAAGAGCCTCTACTTCCGCGAGCCGGGCGGCATCCTCTTCGAACTCGCCACCGACGGCCCAGGCTTCGCGACGGATGAGCCAATGGACAAGCTCGGCGAAACGCTGTCGTTGCCGCCCTTCCTCGAAGGAAAACGCAAAGAAATCGAGACGCGCCTGAAACCGTTGAAGTAGCTGTTAGAAAAGTGGCGCTCCCTACGGGAGCAATAAAGTTAAACTATTTCAATGCCGGGTGCTCCCGGTCTAGACGATCCGGCACTTTCAACAAGGGTTAGTACTACGACAGGCAATCGACCAAAGCGGCAGCACTATGTTCCCCGTTTTTATCTGGAGCATTTCTCCGATGAGAACGGACAGGTGTGGACTTATGACTCGGAAGGCAAATCGGTGCGCAGCGCAAAGCCCGAACAGACTGCGGTAGAAACCAACTTTTATTCAACGACTAACGAGCAGGGTGAATATCATGACGACCTCGAAAATTGGCTCGCAGAGGTAGAATCTAATGCGGCAGGGCTTTATCCGAAAGTCCTCAAAGGCGAGGCACTAGAAGGCGATGAACGGGCAAAGTTCGCCGTGTTCCTCGCAAGCCTGCTCGGGCGCAGTCCAGCAATGGTGACCGCCTATGCAGAGATGCAAGGCTATGCTGTGCAGACGCCTACGCGGTTTGCGGCCGCGAACCCCAAAATATTCGACGCACAGATGGACCGTTATGACGAAGAGACAGGAGTAACCACGTCTCCCGAGGAGCGCAGTAAGCTTCTGGAGTTCATGCGAGATACCTCACGCTACATACTTGAGGTGGACAAGAAAAGGGGCCTTGCCGCAATTGGCGTAACTGACTCCATCGCACCCATCCTGAACGACATGAGGTGGATAGTTTTAGAGTCGCCGGATCAACACATCATCACCAGCGACAACCCGCTCGTGCGAGTCACGCCACCGGAGACCCGCCACCCAATTTATCGTGACGGTGGATTCATGAACAAGAGCGTTGAGGTCTACATTCCCCTGTCTCCTACTAAGTCCCTTGCCGCTTTCTGGAGCAAGGACACCACCCCGTCGAAGCACAGAATCGACAAGACCCGCGCCCGTCACATGAACAAGCTCCAAGCCATCTATTCGGAACGATACCTGTTCGCCTCAAGGCGAGACTCGGGCATCGAAGCTTTGAGCTTGAAGCATCACGCTCCCGGCGTCCGCATCCGGGTTTCGGGTCAAGAGCATATGGCCAAGGTCAACGTGGTGCGAAAGCCTGCCAAGTAAAACACCGACTTCCAAGAGTTCGGCCCTTGACGATCCCGCGTCTGCGCAGCAAGCCAAACTGTCAGGAGTTGCGGTGACAGCACTGAGCACCGTAATCACCGCAATCTTCCCGACGCTGTGGCGCTCTCTTTCGACCCCCGCCGCGCCCCTGTTTGGTGACGGGCCGGACGCATGAGTCTTGTCGTCCAAGATATGATCCAATAACATCGTCGCGGCGATAGAGGTGAGGCGCACATGAAGATTGGCCGCGATGCAGTCAAATGGCTGCGCAAGAAGGCCAAGAAGGGAGCAACCGGCTACCCCGTCGGGACCGTCGCGTTCTACGGCCCCGACAACTCGCGGGCCAGCAAGCTCGTTGCCGCCATCGTGGCAGGACCGGACGAAGATGCTGATCCGCTTCGCCGCTGGTTCTCGGAGGATCGCGATCTCAGGGCGGATGAAACTATCCTCGAAGAAGTGGCTGAGTTTTTCCGCGCGAGTGGCATCGGCAAAGTAAGCATGGCCGATAGGATCATCGGCTGTCCGCACGAAGAGGGAATTGACTATCCTCATGGCCAATCATGCCCGCAATGCCCGTTCTGGGCCAATCGCGACCGCTTCACTCATGAGATTGTCCACTGAAAGTGCCTGATCGCGCACGAGCGGCGAACCCGTTGCCGCGACCAAGACTCGTTCATGATGGCTTGAAATGGCGCTCCCTGCGGGAATGGCCAAATTCAAGCTTTTCAAGGACTAGACTGCAAAGTGGGACAGATTTTGGTCTCATATGATTTCAGGGTCTTACGCCGAAAATGTCCCACCGCATTTCTTCAAGCTCAGAGTTCAGTTGGGCGATTGCGAAGCAATCGGCAGGGGATGTGGCTATGATCTCATGTCACTCACCAATGGCAACCTGCGTCCAGATTTTCATCATGGACCGAGAACACGATCAAGCTGTGATTGAAGCGGACGATTGTTGAATGTCCACTTAAAGCGCCTCGAACCGCAGCATGCCGTTTTGGCGCGACATGATCGCACATTCGACAAGCAGGATCGAATTCTTCGTCACCACGCCCATGACCATGAGGAGGCCAATGATCGCCGGCATCGAAAAGGCCGTGCCGGTCGCAACCAGTGGCAGCAGCGCACCACCCAGCGAAAGTGGCAGCGCCATCAGAATGGTGAACGGCTGCAGGAAGTCGTGGAAGAGAAGTACGAGCACCGCGTAGACGCAGAACACGCCGATCGCCATGGCGAGGCTGAAGCTCTGGAACAGTTCCGAACTGCGCTGCACTTCGCCCTGTACGACAAGTGTGACACCCGCCGGCAGGTTCTTCAGCGCCGGAAGCGTCTTCGCTTCCGTGTCGACCTCGCCCAGAATGCGCCATTGAGTTCGACCGACAGTATGACATTGCGCAACCGGTCGATGCGGTTGATTTCCGCAGGGCGGCCACTGATGCGAATGTCGGCAATCGAGCCGAGATCGACGCTGCCGTTCGCTCCGGCCACTCGCATGTTGCGGATGTCGTCGAGAATGGTACGGGCGCCCGCATTGCAGCGCACGACAATGGGGATCTGCCGCTGGGACAAATTAAGCTTGGGCAAAGCGGCGGAATATTCGCCGTTGGTCGCCACGCGCACAGCTTCGGCGATGGCGCTCGATGTAACACCCAGCGCCGCAGCCCGCGCGAAGTCGGGAACGATCTGGATTTCGGGCGATTGCCGCGCGGCGCTGGAGGTGACCGCGCCGATGCCTTTCAGCGTGCGCAACTGATCCTCGAGCGCCGCGCCTGCCGCGTCGAGGGCTATAGAATCGTCGGTGGCCAGGGTGATGTCGAGCTTCGTGCCATTGCCGCCGCTGCCCACCGCGACCTGCACGCCGGGGAGGACGGACAGCTCCGAACGGATGTCGTTTTTGATTTCCGACTGCGTGCGCGAGCCCTCGTCGCGCGGCGTCAACATGACGGTGAGCGACGCCTTGGTCACATTGCTGCTGGTGGCCGAGAAGGGGCCGGACGCCGTCGCCGCCGAACCGGTCGCGGTGAATGCGTGCGTCACGTCCTGAAGCTGGGCTGCGATGCCTCCCGCTCTCCTAGCGATTTCATCCGTCTGTTCGATGGTGGAGCCGGGCTGCAACGTCAGGGTCACCTGCGTCCGCGCGTCGTCCGACGCAGGAATGAAGCCCGATTTCAGGAAAGGAATGGTAGAGAACGACAAGGCGACGGCGACGGCGGTTATGAGCGCCGTGGTCTTGCGACGGTTCTGCGCCGCCTTCACCACCGCCAGATAGGCCCGCATAATGAAACCGTCGCGCTCTTCGGAAGGATGGGCCTTCATGAAATAGGCGGCCATCATCGGTGTCAGCAGACGAGCCACAGCGCTGCCAGAACGGCGACCGCCGTCGTCACGCCGAAATGTCGGAAGATGAGGCCCGGAATGCCGCTCATGAAAGCCGTCGGCAGGAACACCGCGACCAGCGTGAAGGTGGTGGCGATGACTGCAAGGCCGATCTCATTGGCCGCCTCCATCGCCGCGTCATCCACCGACGCTACGTGTCTTGATAATAACGGGGGTGAATTAGCGCTTTTCATAAACGAGTTACATGCGACCATAATGAAAATTGCCCGCAGAAAGAGTTTCAATATGACTTTCCCTCTGCTTGGGGTGAGAGAGTCACGTCTTCGAAAATATGTGTGCAAAAGATTGTTCGAGGTTCCCGTGGAGATTGATTAACGCCGAGTAGAATGCCTAGAATTCTTTTGCGTGGCTCGGTGCAGACTCAATGATTAAAGTCTTGCTCTTCAGCAAAGATGAATTGAAAGTTGATTTGGCCTGCTCGGACGCACTAACTGCGACCGACGTAGTAGTATCTCACGAGGACATAGAAAGGTTCCGCATCACGCTGTCTGCAGAACAGCAATTCATTGTTCCAGCAGCAATTCTGGATGCGGGTAAGACCAGGTTACTGGCGCCGAAAGAATTCCAAGACAACCTCGACAAACTCTCAAAAGACATCGCTCAAACAGCAGAGGTGCTCGCCCGCGAAGCGCTGATTGCGAAGCTGCAGGAAATCGAAAAAGCCCGCGCTGTTTTAGCGGAAGCGCTGGCATCGCGTCGCATCATGTATGATGGAGCTGCGCAAGCGAATATTGGCTTCTTCGGGCTGACAAAATCCGCAGCCGGGGCCTTCAGGATCGATCTCACCATCTCGCTCGCGACGTTGATCGAGGACGATGGCAAACCCGACACCGAAGCGATCGTCTTCGAAGCCTTGGCTGTCATTGTTGGCCAGTTGAACGGTCATGCCTTCGGGTTTGAGCTCGCCGTGCGCATCACCCGCGACGGTCTGGCGAAACTCATACCCACGCTTGATATTCCCGCACTGGCCTTCCCTGACTTGCCGAAGCTTGACCTCGCCTGGCCGGCCTTGCCGAATTTCCCGCTCGACCTCACAAGCATAACGCTCCCCGGACTCGATCGTCTGCTGCGGCTTGATCTGCCAAAGCTGCCAAAGCTTGAGCTTCCGTACGGCGACTTTCCGGTGGCCATCAAGTGGACGACCGAACCAGTCTTCAAACTCTCCATAACCGGAGGCGAACTCGCGGTTGTCACGACGACGCCAGGAGCCGGAAAGCTCGTCATCAAGAGAGCCAAGACCGAACTCGCCGATATTACCGGCTTCGGCTTCGCGCTCACCGGCGGTAATCCATCCCTCGCCGGAACGATCACGACGATCGACCCATCCCTTCAGCCGATTTACGACGACAAGTTTACCATCGACAGCAAGTATCTTCCCTTCGTGCTGCGGCATGAGAAAGCCAATGCAACCGTCAGATTGCAGTTCGATGGCACGTGCGACCTTGCCTATTTCACCGCCAAACTTGCCGTCACCATCATCATCGCTCTGCCTCGCCTTGAGATCGAGGCGAGAGATGATCCGAGCGTCTTCCTGACGTTGTCCGTAGAGTACAGAAGTGAGTATGACGGCGCGTCATATACCGGCCATCTCAGCAAACTCGAGATCGTCGCGCCTTACCCCATTGCACTCATCACCCATTCGGCGAAAACTGCGCTTGCCGGCGTCGTGCGCATGTTCGCGTCAATCGACACCACAACTGCGGACATCGAGCCGCTGCTCGCGCGCCTTGCGGAGTTCGCAGCAGTCTTCGCGCGATGGGTGGCCCGCGCCGAGAGCGCCGCGGGCGCGGCCCTCCTCGATATCGGCGAGGCGATGGTCGCGGTGCTAGGTCGCGTCTTCGCGCTCCTCAAGAAGGGCAGCCAGTATATCGCCATCGAGGTCCGGCTCGACGCCGCGAGCTACAAGCTCCTGCAAATCTGGATCTCGCCGCTCTACAATGCCGCCGCCGCCAAAGAATACTCGGCCGAGGCCCTCGGCTTTCACATCGCGATCGCCAAGACATGGCGCCCGGCGCTGGTCATCGACGTCTCGGAGCCGCGGACCGTCACGGCTCTCGTCCTCAAGCCGGCAAAAACCAGCGATCGGGACCTGGTGGTCTCGACCGACCTCTGGTACGAGCGCGAGGGCGGGCCCACCGAGGCGGTGCGCGATACGTCCGGCACGACATCGGCCAACAAGCCACTCATCGAGATCGTGGCATCTACGCCTGCCGCCGATGCCCCTATCATCGGCCTCATCGTCTGCGACGGTGGGCGTTTCACATTCTTCCGCAAGCTTCTCGAGCGCGATATCGAGGAGGAATATGGGGGAAACAAGGAGAAGCTGACATTAATCAGCGGCCGTCCGCGCTTCGCCGACCTCACGATCGGCGCTGACGACAAATCCGACATCGCAGTCAAGGTGAAGATCGCCGAAGATGCGAAGAGCCGGCTTCTGCCGTTCCTGTTCGGCCCGCCGGCGGAAGATTCGAACCCGGACAAATCGTCGCCGCTCGATGGCCTCGGGCAATACATCAAGATCAAAGATACCCAGAAGGAGGCCTCGGTCGAGGACGGCAAAGCCACGATCCCGATTTCCGTCGAGATCGCGCTGGCCGAGTTCAAGACCGAGGCGGATATTAACATTAAACTCGACCTGAGAACCTTCAAGGCGTCGCTCGAGGGACCCGGCGCGCTAAGTATCAGGGGCACGGAGCGCACGGAAACGCTGCTCGGCCTCGATGCCCGCATCAAGGCGCATCCGCCCGTCGCCGATCCGAACGTGGAATTCGAGCAGTTCGTCCTCGATTTCCGCGGCGGCGGCGTCCGGTTTTCCCTTTCGCCCCACGCGCGGCTCGATTTGTGGTACCGGCGCATTGCCAGCGAAGGCCGCGGCCTCGTCTTCAAGGTATCGGACTTCGCGGTGGGCCGTGGTGGCATCGATCTCGAAGCCACCGCCGATCCCGACGTTCCCGTGACGCTCGCCGGCATCGAAGTGCCCTTCCGCTTCACCGAAGGCGGCGTGTCCATCAAAAACGGGAAACTCAACTCCTTTGCCGTCACCGGCAAGGGGCAGTTGCCGCCGCGCCTCATCGGCGAAGCGAATCTCACCGCCAGCATCGCCTTCGGGCGCCAGGATGGCCGCCTCACCTTCCAATCCGCCGACGTCAAGCTCGACAAAAGCGCCGATCCCATCGTCTCGAAGACCACGCGCTTCACCTTCACGCTGCAGAAGATCGAGCTGTTCGGGCGCGACTTCGACGTCGACGGCATCCATTTCTGGTTTGCCCTCACCGGGTCGGCGCGATCGACGGGTCTCCCCGGTGGCCTCCTCAAAAATTTCACCGATCTCGAAATTACCGGCGACAAGTTCCCTCTCACCACCAACGCCCGCGTCCTCAAGCGCTATCTCACCGATTTCAACGTCGCCGTCCGCATGAAGCGGGCCATCAACTTCTTCAACATCTTCAAGTTCGAGCTGCGTTCATTTGGCTTCTACCCATCGGTTGACCGCTTCGGTGGCGAGCCCGCCATCGCCGTCTCCGGCCAGATGAACTTCGCCCTGTCAGGCGACGTGGTCAGTCCCAAGATCGACTTCCACCGGATGTGGATTGCACCGCCCAAATCCGGCTCGGCCTTGCCGCAGGTCGCCTTCGACGGTCTGGGCGTCGAGCTGAAGATCGGCGGCGCGCAACTCGAGGCGACGGCCATCACCGTCGACGGAGACCTGCCGAGCCTCGCCAAGGACCCGGGCATCGTCTACGAGCAGCCCATCACCGCCGAGGGCTTCCTGGCAAGCGGCCGGCTCAAGATCGATGGCTGGGCGCCCATGGCGGCGGCCATGGGCTTTCTCGAAATCCACCGCCTTGATGGCGAGGTCAAACATTCGTTCTTCGCCTTCGGCCAGGCCGAGGAACTTTCGATCGAGATTCCGACGCCCATCGGCATGTTCTATCTGCGCGAAGTGGGCTTCGGTTTCGGCTTCCGCTACACCTTTGCCGGCCTCGTCGCAGCCGATCAGGTGAAGAGTCCGGCCCAGCTCATCAAGGTGCTGGACGATGTCGCCAAGCGGCAGGGCGAGCTTGCGACCTTCAGCGCCTGGGCACCGGAAACCGAAGGCGACCGCCTGACTCTCGCCATGCGTGCGCTGTTCACCGTCGCCTCCGCCTCGGGCAAGAACGCATTGAGCGAAGCGGAACGCAATCTCTCCAACGTCTTGATGTTCGACGTCGCCGCGGCGATCCGCTCCGACCTCACCTTCCTAATGACGGCGCGCGGCTGGATAAACACCAACTACTACACCTTCGTCCACGGCGAGCTCAAAGACGGCTCAAAGGACGTGATGCTGGCGCGCGAGGCCATCCGCACCAATCCGCCGCTCACCGGCTACATCTATATATCCGTGCCACGCCAGACATTCTTCGGCCGCCTCGTCGCCGACGGCAAGGGCTACATCGGCAAGACGCCGGAAATCCATCCGAACGTCCGCAAGATGCTGAGCGGGGTGAGCTGGTCGGCGACGCTTTTCATTCAGCCCGGCCTTTTCCATTTCGAGATGGGCTGGCCCTACGAGCTCAAGCTGACATTCGCCGAAGAGAGTGCCGTCCACAAGATCAAGATCGACCTCTCCGGCGGCTTCATCTTCCGCATCGAGGGCGCCGCGATGCTCTACGGCATCGCGTTCCGCGGCGCAGGCTTCGCGCAGCTCGGCGGCTCGGTCGGTAGCAGCTCGTTCGGGGCGAGCGCCGTGGCACGCGCCGATTTCGATATCGCGGGCAAGTTCATCGCCTATATCCCCGCGCTCGAACCGAAGAACACGCTGTTCTATGGCGCCATCGCCTTCTCGAACACGCTCTCTCTCGGAATCGCGGTGTGGCTGCGCATCAAGATCTTCGGTGGGACCATCTCGTTCTATCTGAGCCTCAGCATCAGTCGCACCATCACGGTGGCGCTCGAATTGGCGGTGAGCCCGCAGGAGCTCGGCGGACGCGGCTCAGCGAGCGTCGCCTTCTCGGCCTTCGGGCGCACCTTGCGTATCGGCGTGTCGCTCGGCCTCAACACCGGGGCTCTCGAGCGGGCGCGCGTCAAGGTCGAACGCTTCCTGGCGATCGGCCTCGATAATGCGACACCCGACCCCGAGAAGAGCCTCGCGCCGCCCCCGCCGCCGACACCGCCGGCCAAGGCCGCCGAGGATGTCGAGAAGAGCGTTGCCGACGAGCACGCGAAGCAGGAGGAGATCGACAAGATCGAGGCCGAGCCCATCGGCGCTCCGTCCTTCTGGGCGATCCTGTTCGAAATCCCGGCCGAGCAGACCGAGGGCAGCCAGCATTATGTGATGACGCTCGTCCCCCGCGACGACACGGAGGTCGCTGATCTTCAGCCGCCGGAAGGCACGTTCTTCGCACCACCGCCGGTGAAGGCGGATTGTCCGGTCACCGACTACTGGCTCGACCCCGTCCCGTCAGTCCCAACCTTCCTGCATGTCACGAGCGTGGGCATTTACCCGGTGACGACGGGGTATCGCATTACCGCAAACTACCAGGCGACGATCGAAAGCACGGCAGAGGGGGCGCTGTTACTGTGGCACTTCGCTCATGAGTGTTTCCTCGCCACGAAAGTCGTGGATGGCGAAGTCGTCAAGGCGCCCGACGACAAGATTCTCGAAGCGGATTTGAAGCAGCCGAAGCGCACCAAAATCATCGGCACGCGGGTCCGCCTTCCGGAGAACAAGACGCTCGCCACCGAGATGCTGCGCGCCGCGGCGCTCGATCAGTTGCCGGAACTCGATGACTCCGAAGGCCTCGCCATTGCCGACTATCAGCGCGAAGTCGAGGAGCGGCGATCGGCGGTGATCGCGGCAATCGGCGAGAGCGCAGCCAAACTCGCTCTGGCGGCCACCTATGACACCCAGCGCGCCCAAAAGTGGAGCTTCCCGCCACGCGCCGCCACGGGGATCGATGCCCGCGATTTCGGCCTCACCTTTGTCGTGGACGCCGCGGCGGTCAACGGTTTGTTTGAAGGCGCGAACGCCGATACGCCGCGGCCTTCGAACTTTGTGATGCGGACCCGCACGGAAAAGGACCCTCATGGCCCCGCTCCCGCGGACAAATCGCCGGTCCACCTGCTCAATCCGCCGGAGCGCTTTTTTCGCACGGCCAAGCCCGCCTTTGCCGCGCAGACCGCGTCACCTACTCGCGACGGAATCGTACTCGATTGGGACCTCGAGCCGGCATGGGGCAAGTCCATCGGCGCCTATCACGATCCGGAGTTCCTGCTCAAACACTATGTCATCACCCGCGAGCTGCTCGTCGATGAGCTTCCTTCCACAAAATACCGGGACCGCTATTTCGAGACCAAGGCGTGCGCCCCCGCAATGCGAACGGTCATCGAAATCGACGATCTCCAAAACCCGGGCAAGAAGAAGAATGACATCAATCTTGCGGTCATTCGTCCGCCGGCGCAGCTCGTCGACGACCTCGCCGACCTTCCAGCCATCTACCGCAGCGCCTTCCTGAAGACCGGCGACGATCCTCGCGCCAGCTACGACGACGTTCTAGCAGAGGCCAAAACTGCGAATGTCCGCCTGTCCTACACGATGGTGCCTGTCGATATCGCAGGCTCGCAGGGCCGGCCGGAACTATACTTCGTTCCCCTCGCCGCGTCTCCGGCGAGAAAGATGCCGCTGATCAAGGCGGAACTCATTTTCCGGCACACGGGCATCGAGAATTTTTCGGAGAAGCCCGGCGCGCCGCAGCTCTTCCTGCGCATCGACGATGCCCTCGCACGTGCCGTGAACCGCGAAGGCGAAGACCCGCAACGCCTCCCGGGCAACGACTCGAAGTACCTCTTGCGGTTCAGAAAGGAGCTGGCGGTAACAGGCGGCATCTACGGCGTGGACGCCTTGAGCCAAGCCCGCGAGCGCCCATCCTCCGCCGACTTCGCTGCCGATCTCGCCGGCGATATCGATCTTGAGGTAACGCTCAAGAACCGCGAGAAAGTGCTTGAGGATGACAAGCTCGGCATCAGCCGGCCCTTCCACTTCTCCGAGCGCTTCCAGCCGCTCGTTATCGCCAGCAAGCCACCGAATGCGACCCCGATTCGCGGCACGGCATATTTCCATGCGGACGACAAACAACTTGCCGAGTTGCAAAACGCGCTAAAAGGCTCGTCCGAAGATCTGCGCGCCTTCCGCGTGGCAGTCCGCCGAACAAAATTCAGCTTAAATAAGTTCAACGAAAAAGAAGAGGGTCCACGCGAATGTCCGCTACAGCCCGGTCCGATAGAGTCGGACTGGCTTCCGGTCGACATGGCGCTGATGATCTTCAGGGATGATACGATCGCCTCGGGCGCCGATCCCGTTCTGGTCGAGACCGTGATCGAGACTTACGAGCACCCGCGCAAGGCTCTCTTCGACGCGCTCGATTTCGACGATGCCGATGGCGAGGCCGGACGGCTTGCGATCTTGCATCCCGCGCCCGACGCCACGCTTGGCAAATTCACATTCCATCGTCTGGCCGATCGCGGCCGCACGGCCACGCGGCTCAGCTGGAATGCCAGGCCCTCGGTCGAGCGCATAAGCGCTCAGAAAGACGCCTTTGCCGATCCGCGCACGTACGCCAAGCTTATCGGCGGCTTCGACCTCTTCGAAGCCGATCTTGCCGAGGTCAACAAGGAGGACGACTTCGCCCGGCATGCCCGGCGCATCTCGCGCGTGCAGCGCCTGCCCGACGATCAGCGCGGCCTCGATCCGTCGGAAATCGCCGATTTCGAGAAGGTCGAGGCTCTCTATCCAAGCGAGACGCTCCGCCGCCACTACAGCCTCGAGCATGGCCGCGAGGATGAGCGAGCGCCATGGCTCTCAACCGCCGAGACTCTTCTTATCTGGCCCCAGAGCGGCCTGCGCCGCTTCCTCACTCCGGCGCCCATCGAGGCTGAACTCACGCCACTCTTCGACCGCGGTTTCCCGCAGACCATCTCGGTCACCTTCGGATACGACGAAGCCACGACCAAGCACTGGGCCTTCGTTCCGGAAAGCAAGGATGTCATCGACCCGGCTATCAAATTTTTCGCCGCCGGCCGTGTCCAAATCATCATTCCCGGCGCCGATCTCAGGCCGCCTGGCCTCGCGGGCTGGACGCCTTCGGTACTCACGGATTTTCTGCGATCCCTGATCTGGACTGCTGAAACAACCGCGAATGTGGGTGAAAAATTCCGTATTCCGAAAAACCGCGAGTACTTCCGCGCCGTGCCGGTCGTCATCACGGCAGTCCGGAAGAACTTCAAGGAGACGGTCACGATAACTGTCGATCTCATCGGCGATCTGCATCCGTTTCTCGCCGATGTCATCGACATCATGCGCTGGCGTGATGAGAGCAAACCTTCCTACCGGCGTTACGAACCCGTGCTCGACGGAGCGCCCCCGACGCGCGCCAAGACGTTTGAGCAGTTCACGGGCGAACGACCGCCGCAGCGCGATCCCTATGGTTGGGCACTGCTGAGGACGCTCGGCCTCGCCACCGGCCTTCGTCTGTTCGACATGGAAACCTCGGCGTATCTCGCAGCGCCGGAGGTGATCGAGCGAATTAAAGCGGCGATGAATCGCGCATCGTTTGCCTATAGCAAGCAATACTATATGCCGCCGCTCGATCTCGCGCAGCCCTTTGCCGATATTCTGCTGAGGCATGACGGCCTGCATACGCTTCATTCATTCGACGCGGCGATCGATGCCGATCTCAATGACGCCGAAGGACGCGATAAGATCGAGAAGGAGGGTCTGGCACTTGTGCAGATCGCGCTTCGCCCGGCGCCCGAGTTATTGCGCGATCCCAAAACGGCCTGCGTCGGCTATGCCCGCATCGATTGCCTGAATCCCGGCAAGACCGCCATCACGATCCATCCGCGCGAGGTCACGGATGCGCTGTACGAGGTCATCAATGTCGCTGGCGGACTGGCCGGCGGCGCGCCCTTGTCATTGGCATTGGGCGGGCCCGAGAACGCTATCGCCCAAGCGCTCGTCGCAGAAGGAACCCCGGTCGCCGGCCGGCTGGAGTTCAATATCGAAGGGCTGCCGCCCGGTCCGGTCGCGCTTGTCCGCATCACGGCGGCGGGCTCGCTGACGCTGAAGCGGGCCTTTGACGACCTCGCCGTCATGGGCGGCGTGGCACAGCAAATCGATGGCCCTGCGGCGCTGACGGACCTGGACGGCCCGGAAGCCTTCGAACGCTTCCCGCCCCTCAGCGGCGCGGCGATCGATCTGTTGTGCCATGGCGCAAAGGACTTTCCGCCGCATCCCACCGGCGCCCTGAGCCTCCCGCGGTTGCGAGCACTTGCCGAGCCGCGCTTCGCGCTCGCGGAGCAACCGGCCAATACCGACTGGATCAACGATAAGGACGCCCGTGCCGCCCGCAAGAACTGGCAGGCCGCCTTGGTCGATCTCATGGTTTTCCTCGGCCGGTTCACCGTCCACACTGTAGGTAAGCAAGCGCCTATACCCTATTCGCTTGGCGCCGTGGTGCGGCAGGATCCGCTGCACGTCGCACCGCGGGCCGATGGCGTCATGGATGTACTCCTCGTCCACCAGGATGCCTGGGCGCGACGGCGGCGCTATGTCATCAGGCCGTTCGGGCGCTACGAAAATTTGTGGAACGCCAAGCTTGCTGCCGAAGGCAAGAAAGAATCCGTTCCGACCCTCGAGGAAATCGCCGCCATCTCCTACGTTGGAGCGACATCTGACGAGAGCTTCGCGCGGCGCGGCGTCGACATCACCCTGCCCCGCAGCCATCCGCTGCTGCCGCCCGCCATCCTCTCGGCACGCCGCCTCGATCCGCAATACAATGGCGACAAAAATCTGCGGGTGCCGGGCCGCGCCATGGAGTTCGTCCTGTCACGCCACCCCGAAGAAATCCTGTCGGAAGCGAATCGCCAAATCGCCGACGGCTATCAGTTCGATCATGTCGGCGTCGCCTTCTATCGCGAGTTCTCCGCGCCCCGCTGGGCGCGCGGCCTCGACCTGATCAGCGGGTCGAGGACCGATCTCATTCCGATACTCGGTGACACCGCCGGCAAGCGGCCTGAGTTGCCAGCACTTTCCTTCCGCGATGCCACCTTCAACGAGACGCATCGGCTCGACGGCGTGGACGATCTGCCGCTCGCCGAAATAGATTTGTTGCCGGAGCGGTTGACCGACGGCTGGCGCGGGATCACCGCAGTGAGGACGGGCGGCATTCCGCATTTCTACCGCCTGCATGCCGTCGCCCATGCCGCAGCCGGCGTCGTCGTCTCGGAACCCGCCGCAGCCGCCATCCCCGAAGGCCGTCCCGCTCCGCGGCTGCCGTGGATGCTGCCCAATGCCAAAAAAGACAATTTCCCGCCAAAGCTCTGGACCGCAGGCCCACCTCTCTGGTCGGTCGAGAACAACGAAAAGACCCGGGAGATCACGGTAAAGGTCGTCATCCCGCTACTGCGCAACTACGATTCTGTCCCGCAAGACGAGTACAAACTCTGGCTCAAGGATTGGCCGGGATCTGACCCCGAGCGTGAAAAGGTATTCCGTCTGCCCGATGCCGCGGCAAGCTATACGCTCGCCATCGTGGCCTCGGCCGGGAGTGCTGCCAGCGTCTCGCGCTCCGCCGAAGCCGAGTTGCTGCCGCTGCCGCCCGAGCCGCCGGTCGCCAAAGGGTTCCCGCCCTTCGCGCCCATCCCGAAGGCTACCATCCCGGAATCGACATACAATCTGCTGATGGCCGGACCGCGCTTCGTGCATCGCTACGGTTCAACGCACTTCGCGGGAGAAGAGAGCACCAACCCGCCCCGCCTCAAGCCAGCACTGAATACGCATTGGCAAGTGACGCTGCCGCTCAAGCGCCGGCCGACTCCCGCGCCCGCTGCTGCGCCCGAAGCAATCGTGTTCGACCTCTCCGAGGCGGCCAACCCGTTCCTTGACGATCTCACTGTCGCTGCCAGAACGTGGAACAACTGGGTGGAGTTTGCCCCACGGCGGGAGGCGAGAATCACCCTGAGGCGACCGCCAGGTACGCTTCATCCCGACGGTCATCATGCGCCCGAGGTCGATTGGACCGCTTTCAATGAAGCCATGAAGATAATGGTCGCGTATTATCGTCCCTTCAGGCCCGAGGGCGAAGCGATCGCCGCCAAACTCGCGCTGTTTGCTACCGATGTGGATGGCATCGAGGGCGACCAGCGGTGGAGAAACCTGACACATGGCTTAGGCCGCGACTTCTTGCTGATGCTTCCCGTGCGCGCCGGTTACGGCCGCATGCCGGCAGGGGTAGCGCCGTACTTCACCCTCGCGCAGCGCGCCGGGCGCTGGATCATGGCGCCACTGCCCGCCGATCGCGGCATCCACAAGCGCCATGGCTTGAGTGAAGCGTTGCGTGGGGCGGCGGTCGGGCTGCCTTCAGGTACCAACGTGAAGGAACTCGTCCTCGATCCGCTGCGCAATCAGATGGCCCGCCGCTATCTGGCACGCAGCGTTGCCGCCGATGCATCGAGTTGGGACGGCTACGCGCCGATTTCACGGGCGATCAGCGATCAGGCAGATGATCCCCTACAGATCAAGCCATATGATTTTGGAACGTTCGCCGCGCCCTTAGAATTCACGCGCAATATCCTGATTGCGGCTCCCTACGGCAAGAAATGGGAAGACGATCCCGATCAACTCACCGCGCTAGTCGCGCTCATCGGCGTCCTCGAAGCAAAGGACCTACCCGGAAGCGGCCGCGCCCTGGCGGCGCTCGAAGCAGTGTCGGCGGCCGCAAGCCTCGATCCCAACCTCCACCCTTCGGTGGAATTCGCCATGCCGCAGACGGTTTCGAACGATCCGGACATAAGTATGAAACTCGGCGAGCTTGCGACGAAGCTCACCGGCAAACCGACGCTGAACTGGGCCCTGCCCAGCGCTCTCACATTGCGCTATCCGCCCAGCGATGAGGCGCTCAAAAAGCTCCCTTATGACGATGCGTTCGTATCCGCAGCGAAGGCGAAACCGGCGATTGAGGAGTTGGCCAAGGAGCAGGTTCTGGGCGCCGGCTCTTCCTTCCAGGTGATGCTGCATCGGACCGGCGCCTTCCCGCTCACCGATTTCATCAAACGAGGTATCGATGCCTGACCCCCACGCCACGAACGTCAGGACCATTTCCGTTCAGTCAACAGCCAAGGTGGGAAAACGGCCGCTGTGGAGCAGCATGCTAGTGGTCGGCCTGCGCAACGCAGCGGCCTCATCGGCGAAGGACCCGCTGCGGACGCCAACGCTACGGCTCCTGGCGCACGAAGATCAGGCGAGGCCGCTCACCTACTCCATCTATGACAAGCACGGCAAACAGACTGGAACAGAGACGATTGCCAGTCATCACACGCCTTTGATTGTCGAGGCCGCGATTCGCCCGGCACGCGCGGGGATCGATGCGGCGGGATATCCTTCGAGTGTAACCCTCGAAAAAAGCAGCGCCACCGTCGAGGCGGCGCTCGCCGGCGACGATGCGCCCTACGATCTTGTCACACTTGCTGCGCAGGAGCGCATCGACGAGAAAATCACCCAGCATATCCGTCTGCCGCCATTCGCCCTGACCGCCGGCAGCGTCGGCGTTCTGCTGCACGATCGGACCGACCATCTGTGCGCGAAGCTCGGTATCCCCAATTCGGCGGCGGCGTGGGCCGATGCCAAGACATGGATCACGGTGTTCGGCACGAACTCGGGCATGCGCGTGGCCTTTGTGAAGCGCAACGGCAAGAATCACGTGCCCGTTGCGCTCGTTCCTGACGGCTTAGAGATCGACGTCACCGCGACGTCGCCCTTCGACAAGGCCGTCGAGTATGAATTGCGCCTGCGCATTATCCTTGAAGACGAAAGATACCTCGCTTGGCCGACCGGCGATTCCAACCCGAACAGCACGATGGGCTATGCCCCTTTCTGCGCTGCTTTCGACGCGCTGATGAGCCGCTTCAGCACCGGCAACCGGCCGCTTGCCTTGAGCTGGAACAAGGAGGGTTGTGCGATCGGCTGGCTCCTTGGCAAAGCCGGAGAGAACTTCGCCATCACGGCGGAGAAGACGCTAGCTTTCCGCAACAACACCCTCGAAGCGACGCTCATCAGCGACCGTGAGCCCGCCTCGCCGCTTGCCGCCGCAACCGAAATCGCGGTGACGGGAGCGCAAATCACCAACACAGCACGGGAACGCATCCTCATCATCAATCCCGACGCGCCAAAAACGGGCGATGTTACGATCACCTGGCCGCCCAACCTCAACAAGCCGCCGGCCGTCGAATTCCCGGGCGGTTTGAATGTCATCGCCGAGACGGCGGAGTTCGGCCGCCGGGTCCGGGCGCGCTATGAGGCTGCACATCTCCTGCCCTCCGATCCGGCGCTGCTGCTTCACGCCTTCTTCCCGCTCGAGCGCGGCCTGCTGCAACTGCCCCTCCCCTTCGGTCCCGAAGACGTGCCCGAGCCGCCTCCCGTCGCAAGCGCCATCCAGGGCCCGGTCAGAGTCGCGTTCAAACTGAACGAGCATACTGAATTTACACCGCGCCTCGTGCTTGCCACCGCGGCGCAAGTGCAGATCGTGGCACGCCTTGCCGAGGACGCGGATCGCCCCACTGTCGCCGTCATCTTCCAATCCTCGCGGGGCATCGCCTCCGGATTTCTGTTCGCAGCAGCTTCAAGCCCGCGCGATGGCGAAATGCTGCCCGATCTCAGCGCCGGACCGATTGCCGCCGAGTCACTCGACCTCATCTTTGGCGAGGATAAGACCGCGATCGGCTATGCCGCAAAGGTCGCGTTGCTCGACAACCCGGTCACAGGTATCGCAGTGACGCTGAAAGGTTGGTCGGCAGCGTCGTGTGATATTCCGTTGGGCGCGCTCACCCGGGGGTGGCTGGCACATCCGCGCATGGCGCTCGTCTCGTCTTTTCCGATGACGCGAACCCATGCGGTGCCGGGCAGGCCGTCCGAAACCCGCGATCTGGTCGCATTCGAGCTCGATGCCACGGCCGACGACAAGCGAAGCTGGAAGATGCCGCTCGTACTCACTACTGCAGTGCATGCGGCGGCACAGTCACCGTTCCCCACCCTGAGCGGCTTCATGGCGGCGGTCTCGCCGTCCTGGCCTTGGCCCCAAGCGGGGGACACAGGAGACGAGTCCCGTGAAGACAGTGAGGACGCGATGAGCGTATCGCTCGCATCGCTCACTTTGGCCGGCGTTGAATATGGCGAACCGTCCGACAACACGTTTGCCGACATGAGGGGATCGCTGCGCTTCGACCTTCCGATCCATGGCGAGCTATTCGCGTCCGCAAGCCTGCCGCAGCCCAAGGGACCTGGCAAGAAAGAAAAAGAACCGCCTGAAGAACCGCCCGCAACGGCGCTGCGGCCGGAACTGATCGCGGACTATTGGCGGCGCGGCGCCGACCGTATAGCGCTCAGCCGCACCATGAATGACCGGATCAGCGGCTGGATAGCACCGGACTCGAAGAAAGATACCATCTCTGTCACCGGACTGGTCGAACCTTATCACTGGGAAGCTTCGTTTGCTCTTTTGACGATGCACGGTGGCCTGCCTCTTGGCGAATATGTCCTCGAAGGCAAAACGCAAGGGGGCCCAGCCGCCCTCCAGGGCTGGTCGGGCACCGCGAAGATCGGGACCTCCACAGCCGAGATCACCGGCTTCTCAGCGCAACATCGCGATACCGGGGAAGATGCGGACACCGTGCAGAGCGATACGCGCGGCGTCGCCATGCAGAAGAGCCCGCAGGGAGATGCTAAACTCGAATGGCGCAAGCTCACGCTTGAAGAAAAGGCCCAGGCCGATTCCAAATCGCAGTTCTTAGTCACCGCGCCCCTACTTGAATTCACCTTTGGCGGCGAAGTATGGGGTGTCAGACTCCGCGATCTGCCCTGCGTGGAGGACGGCGGAACGATCCTGTTCAACGCCGTCGAGGACGGCAAGCTCACCGGCCTCGAAGGGCACCTCGGCCCACGCGGCAGCGTGTTCAAGCGTGCGGAGCTGCCCTTCGCGAACTACGAATGGAGCTTGTTCGAGACGGCCGGGCGTGCCTTCAGCCTGCCGCTTGGGCCATTTCGTTTTCGCCCACTGCGCCTTGCCGAACTGACATTGAGCGGCCTTGCGGCCAATGCTCAGGTCACCGGACTGACGGTGATCGGCAACCTCGAGCCGCCGGGCGATCTTCCAACTCCCCATAAGCGGCCCTACCCGTTTGTCGATGACGATCCCTATGCCATGGGCAATCCCATCGTCCTGCATTTCGCGATCGCCATGAATGGCAAAGCCTCGCTCGAGGCCATCGGCTCAGCCGAAGTCGCTGCGGAGCGCATCGCCATCGACCTCAAAGCTCATCCGGAAATCGTGTTGCACGATGATGCCGCGCTAACTTACAACGGCAGGGAGGGAGCCGAGGCATCAGATCCTGCGGCGCCGTTCGCGCTCCGCCTGACCCTGGCGCCTGCGAACAAGGCGAACAACGAAGTCGCCATTTCAGGTTTTATTGATGCGACGCTGTTCGGCAGCCATTTCGGCGCGGGGGCCGCGCAACTCGCGGTGAAGCCCGCCACGCTTCAGAAAGATTTGATATTCGACGCCGAGCCCTCCGGTTTCGCGCCGCCGCATCTCGATTTTAAAAAGGTGAAGTTCACTTGGGACAAGGCAAAGCCCCCGCAGCTCGATCTCGAAGCAGCGATCAACTTGTCACATCAGAGTGTGAATGAACCGGTCATCCAGTGGAGCATCGGGCGCAGCGTTTCCTGGTTCGGCGTTACGTCGGCGGATATGCGTTTTACGGCCGATCATCGGCGCGGCGCCCTCACCCTCGACTGCGCGGACGAAGCCCCGGCAGGCACATTCCTGGAAGGCTTCCCCCAATCCGCCAGTCCGAAACTCCATCTCTCGCTGGCGATCTCGAGCACGCTGCGCGTCTTTAAGCCCGGCATCAAGATCATCGACGGTTTCCTCGCGGCACGCCTTTACGGTACTGATGTCGATATCCGTCACAGCATGCACGCCCAGCTGGAGGAGGCCAGTTGGCTCTCGCGGATAATAGTGTCGCTGCCGCCTGCTTCGTATCCGAGTGAAATACGCTGGCCGCTCATGTCGCTTCCCGATCTGAGCGGGCTTGGTGTCTTCGCGCCCAGCCCCGCTTCGCCCGACGGCTGGATGGAGGAATTGAAACTCGGGCCGGCCGGCGAACCCTTCACACACAGTGTTAGGGCGAATATCACCGATGCCGAGCTTGACATCAGCCTGATCGCGGTTAAGGGCGGCAAGTATGTCCTGGCACGGCCCTGGCATTTCCGCGCCAAGACGCATCACGTCTTGCACGACCCCACGGATATCGAGAACGAGTTCGATCTCTCTTGGACCGGCGTGGACGAGATCGTCATCGTCGATGCGGCAGCTCTTGTTGCGGAAGCCGAGAAGGTCATCGGCGATATAAAAATCAATGAGCTGGAATACGGCTTGGCGGCGCGCTATTTCGAGAACGTCCGCCTCCACAAGGCCGATGCCGCCTACGCGCCGACCGCCGGTGTCCTCAACCGCGCTCTCGCCCGCGCCGGGCTCCCCACCTTTGAGATGCTGGCGGCCCTCGCCAGCGCGCCCAAAAATCCGCCCACTGGCCTCATCGCCTTTGGCGCTTCCATCTTGGAGATCGAGAAGCCGGACACCGGCTTGCGCGAGGGTCATACCGCCGCGATGCCGTGGTTCATGCCGCTCGGCAAAGGCACGGCGGGCGTACTTGCCGCCATCCCCCAAGCGGCGAAGGCAGATTCGGCATGTCTTGTCTCGACCTTCGATCTCGCCGCGCGCATTGCCCACCGCCTGCCCGATGCGCCGCCCGTCAGGATCGCGGCACGCGATCGTTCCGTCGCCGCTCTCGTCCGTACTCTCGACCGCCTGACGCTCGACAACAGATGCGAGCCCTTCAGCCCCGTGTCGCAAGCCATCTCGCAAAGCTACGAGGACCTTGAGCCTCCCAAAGATTGGAAGAAGCGGCCAGCCGAAGAGTGGAGGGAGCGGCCGATCTGGCTGCGCACCATTGTTGCCTGGCGCGCCGTCTATGATTGGTGGATCGTCAAAAAGGGCAGCACCTTCCATGACCGCATCGCCATCGTGTTGCCGGACGTCAATGCGAAGGCACCGCATGACGTGCGTGTCCTGCGGGTCGCCTCGACGCCCGATGACGGCACGGCGGTGCCGGCTGACGAGTCGGCACCGGAGTATGACGCGCTCATCCTCGCACGCGATGGCGTGCATCGGCTGGCGCTCAACAGCAGCGAGATTACCTGGGCGAATGGCCGCACCGACGCCGCCCAGCGCAGGCGCATCACCCGTCTGGCGCTCGGCCTCGCGGCCGAGCCTCTCGCCATCGCCGTCGGTGCGATCACGGACAATGCGCCAGAGGACGTTTGGCCCACTTATGACATCGCAGCCTTCCTCGATCTTCCGGCAGCACTCGCCGAGCCTGGCGAGGGTATCCCGCTTCGGCAGCGCAGGCGCGCCATCTTCGGATCGCCTGCCGTCGCGTGGCCGCAGGCTTCGCAGCGCCTTGCCGCCACGGCGCCCGCTGCTACGTCGCTTGGCGCGCAGCAGCCGCTCCAGGACAAGCGCTATGCCTGGGCGGGCGAGGCGCGCAGTTTCGCCGTTCCCGCCCGTTCTTTCGGCGCCGATCCGAAATTCGAACGTGCGAGCGTGCTCGCCATCGGCCAGCGCGCGCTCTTCCGCAGGCCGAAAGTAGAAAGCGGCATCGGCCCGCCCGACCGCGCGCTCATGCCCATTCCGCCCCGCGCCCGGCTGCCGCTTCCTGGCCGGATAGAGGCATCGCTCGCCTCGATCCGCCTGCGCGACGAGGCGGGCACGCTCGAGCCGGCTATCGCTCCCATCCAGCCCGGCAGCTTCGAGGTCGTCACCACCGGGCGGCGGCCGGGCGCCCTCTTCTTCCACTATGACGGCCTGCTCTTCGCGAGCGAAGATGCACAAGCCTTCGATACGGCCGCCACCCGTTTCGGCCGCCCCGCCGATCGCGGTCCGGCCATCTGGCGGCAGGTGCGCAGCCCGCGCTCCACCGCCTATCCCGCGGAGCATTCGCTCGCCAGGCGGCGCCAGACTTTCATCGAAGATCACATCCCGACCGATCTGCTGTCACCGATGAGACAGTGCATCGTGACGGGTGGGCCAATGGCGGTCCTGCGCATCTATCCGCCCGGCGAGCCCACGAAGCTGCGTGCACTTCTCTTCCGGCCGCAGCCGGTCGGTTCGAACTTCGTCCTCGACGCCGCCTGGGACGGCACAATCGTACTCAATGTGAGCGGCCTCGATGGTTTCGCGCCCACGGCCGAGATGCTGGCGGGCTTCGGCATTCTGCAGGATGGCGAGAATGGCTTGCGGGCCACGCTTGCCATTGGCGGCCAGAAGTTCCTCTTCGACAGGCTCGCCTATAAAGGCGTCTCTTCGCCCGATCTCACCTTCACCTTGCCGGTCGGGACCCTGCCCGCCGCCAAGGCGGCGCTCGCGGCGGCAACCGCCGACACGCGCGCGAGTTTCATGCTGGAATGCGGGAGCGGCGCCAGTGTCGCTCCGCAAAGCCCGATCACTCTGGAAATCGAACCGCGCAGCGCGCTCAAGCCCGGCCCGTTGCGCGTCCTGGCGATGGACATTTCGCTTGCGGCGATGGACCGGCCGTACTTGCCGGTGCAGCGCGCCACTCTCGCCTTCGGCGATCCTGCCTATGATCGCGAACTTGCCAGCAAGACCAATGCCGCACGCCTCCACGACGAAACCGGGCCTATCATTCTGGCGCTCGACCGCCTCGAATACGACTCACTCGCCACGCTCCATTTCGCCTTCGGCCGCGTCACGACCGCGCAGGATGCCGACGTCCACTGGTACATCCAAAATCTGCGCGGCATGCGGCGGGGATTGCCGGCCAGCGCCGCGGTTATCTTCTCTCTCATCCGCGAATCGGCACCCGACGAGACCGAGCCGCTGGCGCTGGCGAGCGTCAAACCGCTGACGGACAAGATCCCGCCGGTCGTTGAAACCATGAAGCTGAGGAACAAGTGCTACGCCATTCATGCGGCGGAGGCCTATGCCGTGGCGCTCAACGATCTGCGGAAAGTCGATCCCAAGACCTTCGAGCCTACCGCCCACGCCGCCGAGATCGCCCCTGGCGACCGGTTACAGATTGCCGTCCTGTGGGAGACGCATTCGCTCGCTGTCGAAGCGGCGATCACCGCCGAGCCCGTCATTGCCCCGCCCGCCTCGGTCTATGGACTCGCGACCATCGACGGAGCGGACGCCGCCAAGCGGCTCACATCGGCCTTATTTGCCAGCGCGCCGCTGCCGCAGATCGTCGAATATCCCGATCTCCTCGGCGATCTCGCGAAAGGCATGGTGCGTCGCCGCGGCCTCTTCGTCTGGCCCTTCATGCCACGCGTCAAACCGCCGAATGGCCCGTTCGCGTCCCTGATCAAAATCGACAGGACCGGTGGAGGCCAGCTGCCGGACGGCCTTACCGACTTTGTAGCGCCCAATCCGTAGGTCGACGCGTGGTGCTTGGACGGCTAAAAGTTGGATGGGCAAGCGGTCGTATCGTTTTCTGGGTTTTGCCAATGGAGGATGAAATGAAATCGACTCGGAAAGTATCGAAGGCGAAAACCGGGCTGCAGAAGGCCATCGCCGAAACGCGGGAGCTTCCCCGCAGTTGGATTATCTCCGGCCGCGCCGTTGCGGATCAGCAGCTCCCGGACCGGATACTTATTGTCGAGAATCCCGCGAGCATACTGTCCATCAGCAAACACGACATACTTGCCACCGGCAAAGGCAACGATGGCTTTGACTTCATCAAAATCCGTTCGTCGGCACAGATCCTGCGCACGCATCCCGATATTTACCAGGGCCAGGCCGAGGTCGTTGAGGCAATCCGGCGCATGGAGGAACTTGCCCCTCCACCACCTCCGAAGCCCGGCAAGGACGATCCAAAACAGGCGACGCAGGCAAATATCGACGCTCTCATTTCCACTCTCACGGTCGCTAAATCCATAGCCGGCGCTGCGGCCACTTATGCCGGATCTTGCGCCGGCGGAGATTCCTATAACAACAATTGCGCGCACTATCTCTCAGACGCCTTCATTCGCGCGGGCTATACTGAGCTCAACCCGCCCAATGATTGCATCGATAGCGACGGCCGGTGCGGGACATCGGCGAAGCGTCCTATCAGGGCGCGCAACATGTGGTGCTGGTTCAAAGAGATGGCGACGAAGAGCGCCACGACCCTGCCGAAGAATGACGGTTTTTGGGCGGTGTTTCAGCTTGACGAAACGGCTTACTGGGGCGGGCACGTGGTCATCATCGATACTGACAACAATGTGTCTTATGGCACTGGTAACTATCCAGACTGGGACCAATATGCATATAAATGGTGACAATAGTGGACTGCACCCCATAACTGAGACACGCTAATTCGGTTACAGTGTTTGTCATGGTGCGGTTTATTTGGGTTTGTTTTGGACGAAGGCGGATTCAAATTTAAGCGGCGAACGGTAGCCAAGGGCTGAATGCAGCCGCTCTGTGTTGTAAATGTTGGCGATGAAGTCATCAATGCGGGTGCGGGCATCGCTGATCGTCTTGAAGGACCGTGCGTTCAACTCCTCGGTCTTGAGCGTCTTCATGAAGCTTTCCGCCTTGGCGTTGTCGAAGGGATTGCCGGCACAATCGGCATGAGTCGGGAGTATTTCTGCTTGGTCGCGCGAAATGTAGTCGTCGCATAGCAATGGAGGCTGTCTACTATGATGAGCTTGATCCCTCGGCCTACGCGACTGGCGTGTGCATTCTTAAGGCTGATGCCTTTGCCAAGCTCTGGGCGCTATGTCGCGCGCGCAGCTTGACCGTTGTCGCGGACATTCACACGCATCCGGGCGCGGCGTTCCAAAGCGGATCGGATCGCTTAAATCCGATGATTGCCCGAGCGGGCCACATCGCGATCATTGTTCCGGAGTTCGCTTCCGCACCCGTTCGCTTCGAACAAGTTGGCGTTTACGAGTACCTGGGCGAACACCGTTGGAAAAACGTTGGGCACAATCACACGCGCCGTTACCTCTACAGCGGGGTTTGGAGTTGAACATGAACGTACTGATCGATCATACGCGGCTGCATCGGACCGCCAAATACTTCATGGACAATGGAAGGGTGGAAACACACGCTGATGCCATGGGTTTGCTCTCGGGCTTCGGCCTCACCATTGTGGCGGGACCAGAAATTGCCACGTCTCCGTCTCACCAGGTCGCGTTGCTGACGTTGGTCAACATGGCCCGACGCACATTTCTGGCCGGTGTCGATGTGTGCAACCTCCCGGATGCGCCGCTCTTGGTGCCACTGGCCAAGTCGGCAACTTTGGCCGACGCCGTCCGCGAACTTGGTGGATCAACACCGAATATCTATCATGTCAGTTGGCCGATGGCCTGTATCGGATCATGTGCACCGCAAGATTGCACAGAGGTTGCTTGGCAATTGACCTGGCAAGGATGGCGGGCAGGCGTTGTTCCGTTGCCACGCGGTTTGCGGCTTGCAGAGGATACGAGCAACCCTCTAAGCGCGGCCCTGGCGGCTTCTGTTTGCGCCGCCGAGCTGTTCGCGTGGCATGCCAAAGATCATCCTATGTCCGGCAAACGGCCTGCCGGCCTGTCGCTGTGGAATCCGGGCGCGGACTGGCTTGCCACCGACGCCTCAGAACCGGATTTGGCCTATTTGCCCTCCAGGCTCTGGCTGATCGGGTTAGGCAATTTAGGACAGGCGTTCGCATGGCTGCTGGCCTGCCTGCCATACGCAGATCGCAGTCAGATTGAGTTTTTGTTGCAGGACTTCGATGAGATCGCCGAGTCGAATGATAGCACCTCCCTGCTTTCGTCCTTGCAAGCCATTGGCCGAAAGAAGACACGCGTCGTTTCAGAGTGGCTCGAAGCAGCTGGTTTCAGGACGGCAATGGAGGAGCGCCGCTTTGGATCCTGGATCGCACGAGGGCCTCACGATCCTGCCGTTGCGCTCTGCGGCGTGGACAACGCAGCGACTCGCGCGGAACTGGGAAAGTCCGGCTTTGAGCTGATTGTTGAAGCAGGTCTTGGCGCGGGCACCAGCGGCTTCAGGAATTTTTCTGTACACAGTTTTCCGGCGTCGCGCAGACCTGAAGAGATTTGGTCCAATCCCCCGACCTCGCCAGCACCCGATGTCGCCTCCATGCCCGCATATAAGGCACTGTATGCATCGGGACTTGATGCATGCGGTCTTGCGCAGCTTGCTTCACGGACGGTCGGTGTGCCGTTCGTAGGACTGATCGCCGCTGCTGTTGCGCTGTCTGATCCTTTGCGTCGGTTACATGGAGCTGGCGGAAGAGAATTGGTATCTGGTTCGGTTGCCAGTCTCGGCGACATAGAGAAGGTAGAGCTGCCGTTTGTGCCCTATGGCAGCGGTCACGTACGTGCAAGACTAATTCCTTGAATTGCAACATAGGCCAAATAGGAAATGCCGAGTCGCCTGGCAAAGCAAAACCTAGTCCATATATGTCTCGGAATACCAATGCTCCGATATAAGTTGTTCCAGACTTGTTGGAATGTTCTGAACAGGGGGTGGAAGGAGACACCTTGAGCGATTTTTTGGCGACTAACTACCAGTTAGAACGCGAAGGAGTGAGCAACTATTTGCGCCTAGGGTTCTGGAAAAATACCTCTGGCGGTGCTTCTAGTGAACGTGCGAGTTTCTCGATCACGTCCACTGTCGGCGATTTTTCTTCCCGCTCTATCTGCCCTATGTAGTTCCGATTGATACCCGCAATATCGGCCAGTTCCTCCTGAGTGAAGCGCTTTTGCTTCCTCAGCACCCGCAAATTCCTTGCCACCACCGCCCGCAATTTCATCGGCGCATGGCACTCGAAAACCTACTATAGTGCGACCTACTATAGTAGGTTTTCGTACATGAGCGATCCCACAGACGACAATGACTTCAAAGGGAGTGGCGTTACCTGGCGCCTAAGTCAATCGGAGAACCAAGGCGTCACGGCTTTGGACAGCCCGATTGTATTTGAACTCACAAACCCACGAGGCTCGATATTGGCATCTGTTTTTATGCCCTCCGAAACGATCAGCGAGCTTCTGCGGCCTCATCTCTCGATCTATGCCGCGCTGCAATTGGACGGGTCCGTGTCCCTGGACTCTGAATACTTTGCCCTGTTCCCACCATCCAAGACGACCGACATCTATGAGTTGGTCAGTGAAGGCTTAGCGCCGGAAATGCTCGAAGACGAACTCGATGTGAAAAATCGGCTGACAACTCTCAGGAATCGCCTCACTGACGCCCTTGCCCTCGTCGACCAAACGCTTGCTACCTTGGACAAGGATCGGTCCTAACCCTTTCTCCGCCAGACCAGTGTCAACTTGCCATTGTCCTCGAACATGGCGCAGCGGACGGGTTCCGGAAAACTCGGATCGTCAATCACGGCACTCAGATAGTCGCGCGGCTCCGCTTCATGGGTCTTCGCCTTCCAGGCGGCACCCACTTCCTGCATGCCGAACAGCACCTTAAAGTCAGGTCCATCCTCTTTGGGCTTGTTATCGATGGCGACCAGCCGAAGCTTGGCGTGGAGTGTGAGGGTACGGATCGAACCTACATAGCCGTCGGTGTCCGGTACAAAATGTCCAATGACGGTCATGGCGCGTCTCCTTCTTCGCTTATGACACCGTTCTTTCTGGCCCGTGTCCGTTTGGCAGGCAGCGGCAAGGCCATGGGTTCCGCATCCAGGTCTTTCCGCGCCTTCTTGAAAGCATGGTCACCTTGGAGGAACCCCTCGATCATGAAGGGCACAAGTTCTGCGACCGGCTCGTCAGCACCATAGGTCCTGGCGTAAAGCCGGGCATAATCATCGAGCGCTTTCTTCAGGTCAGGCGACAACGTGATGGTCAATTTGACTGGCACGCGATCCGGCAAGGGCTGGAGCTTCAGCATGGCTCACCTCACGTTTGGCTTGGGATAGGGTTCGAGGACGAGATCATATTCCGAGTATCGGACTATGCTGAGTTTTGAAGGCATATTCGCTTCTCCTCTGATAAAGTCATCCGGCATTGTCGGCATAGTTTTGCCCGACGCGAATGGGACGGCACGGAGTTGGCCTATGCACCGTGCATCTCGAAAAAGGCACGCTCGGCTTCGGGTCGAGGGTCCTCTGGCTCCATATTTTGAACCGTATTCCGAATACCTCGCTGACCGCGGCTATTCGCAAGTGGCGTTTTGGCACAAGACCTTTCTGCTCAACGAGTTCA
>JBJXGL010000288.1:0-20543 GCA_046160365.1 Aestuariivirga sp.
CGATCGGGGTTTTCTCCAGCGGAACGGCACGGCGTGATCGAGGCACTGCCCGAGCGCTTGTCGACGCTCACCCAACGCAAGCGCCGCAAAGGCGGCCGCGCGGGGAGATTGGCGGGGTAGCCCCCACCCCCGCCGCTTCGCGGCGACCCCTCCCCAATGAATTGGGGAGGGGTGAAATCAGTACGCGAAATCTCTGAATACGCGGTCGATGTTGCCGGCCCAGCGGCCGTTGTAGAGGTCGAGGAGGTTTTCGGCGGCGGTTTTTCCGGAGGCCACGGTTTCGTCGAGGACGTCGAGGAAGGCGGCTTCGGATTTGCCCTTGCAACCGGTTTCGCCGCGCTTTTCGAGGCCCGCGCGGGCGATGGCGAGAACGTCGCGTGACACGTCGCGGATCGTCCGTCCACGGATCGTTGCGTTGAGCGCGTGCTTTGGAACCGCATCGCGCAGTGCCTGGCGCTCTTCGGCGGTCCAGCCCTTGACCAGGTCCCACGCGGCATCGAGAGACGATTGCTCGTAGAGGAGGCCGGTCCAGAATGCGGGCAAGGCGCAGAGCCTGCGCCAGGGGCCCGAATCGGCGCCGCGCATTTCGAGGTATTTCTTGAGGCGGACCTCGGGGAAGATTGTGGTGAGGTGATCGGTCCAGTCCTTCATCGTCGGCAATTCGCCTTGAAGCTGCGGCAGGCGGCCATTGAGGAAGGCGCGGAAGCTTTCGCCGGCGCAGTTGATGTACTGGCCGTCCCGCATGACGAAATACATGGGCACGTCGAGGGCGTACTCGACGTAACGCTCGAAGCTCATGCCGTTTTCGAAGACGAAGGGCAACATGCCGGCGCGGGCGTTGTCGGTATCCGTCCACACTTCCGAGCGGAAGGAGAGGAAGCCGTTGGGCTTTCCTTCGAGGAACGGAGAGTTGGCGAAGAGTGCGGTGGCGATGGGCTGCAGCGCCAGCGACACGCGGAACTTTTGCACCATGTCGGCTTCGCTGCCGAAATCGAGGTTCACTTGCACCGTGCAGGTGCGGAACATCATATCGCGGCCATAGCGCCCGACCTTATCCATGTAGGGCGCCATGATTTTGTAGCGGCCCTTGGGCATGACGGGTGTTTGGCCCCGCGTCCATGATGGCGACGCGCCGAGGCCGAGGAAGCCGATGCCCAATGCGTCGCCCACTTCGCGCACCTGCACCAGATGTTCGTGTACCTCCTCGCACGTGTCGTGAACGGTTTCGAGCGGCGCGCCTGAAAGTTCGAACTGTCCGCCGGGCTCGAGCGAGACATTGCCCTGATTGCTCTCGCCCGCAAGTGCGATGATGTTGTCGCCTTCGTAGATGCCTTTCCAGCCGAAACGATCGCGCAGGCCTTCGAGCAGCGCCTTGATCGAGCGCGGGCCATCGTAAGGCACTGGCTCAAGTGTATCGGTGAGGAAGGGGAACTTCTCATGCTCGGTGCCAATGCGCCAGTCCGCCTTCGGTTTGCAGCCGCCGGCAAGTGCTTCAATCAGCTGGGCGCGGCTCTCGATGCGCGCGCGGGCCTCTTGGGTATCGGGTGTTGGTCCGCTCAATGGGGGAGGTTCCTGTTTGTGGGAGGCACGATTTAGGGGGCCGCCATCGAACCGGCAAGGCCCCCGCCCTTCCAGTCGCCGATCACCGCTTGCACCAATGCAAGGGCTGCAACCGCTGCCGTATCGGCGCGGATGATGCGGGGCCCGAGCGATATGGCGATGACGAACGGCAGCGAGCGAAGCGTTTGCTTCTCGTCATCAGTGAAGCCGCCTTCGGGGCCGACGAGCAGTGCGGCAGGTGGCGAGATTGTGGAAAGGGCTTTGATCGGGTCGGCAACGGGCGCTGCCTCGTCACAGTAAATGAGGCGGCGTTCGGCGGGCCAGGCGGCGAGAACCGCGGCGAGCTTTTGTGGTTCGATGACCTCGGGCACATGAACCAGATTGCATTGCTCCGCTGCTTCGATGGCATTGGCACGCATGCGCTCGAGATTGATCCGCTCCGCAATGGTGCGCTGAGTGATGACGGGGCGCAAGCGGCGGGCGCCGAGTTCGGTTGCTTTCTGCACGGCGTAGTCGAGGCGCGCGTGTTTCAGCGGCGCGAAGAGGAAATCGATGTCGGGCGGCGGCGACGCTTCGGCGAGCCGGCGCTGACAGACGAGGGTTGCCTGTTTCTTCGTCACGGTCCCTAGATGCGCGAGCCATTCGCCATCGCGAGCGTTGAAGGGGCGCACGGGATCGCCGGGACCAAGCCGCAAAACATGCAAGAGATAGTGGGCTTGTTCGCGGCCAAGTGCCACCGTCTGTCCTGCGGCAAGTTCGCCGTCGATATGAAGCCGGGGTGTGGTTTTCATCTGCGGCTTGCTGTAACACCGCGCCATGCTTGAAGCCAGCCAAACGCGCATCGCCGACGCCGTGAAAGGCCATTGGGTCGAGCGGATGGTTCCGCCAGCACTTCTGCCTTATGCGCAGTTGATGCGGCTGGAGCGGCCCATTGGCTGGTGGCTCCTGTTGCTGCCGTGCTGGTGGGGATTGCTGCTGGTCGAGATCGCGGAAACGACCGGGCCGGTTCATTGGTTTTTCGCGCTGTTGTTTGTCATCGGCGCAATCGTGATGCGCGGCGCTGGCTGCACACTCAACGACATCGCGGACCGCGATTTCGACCGCGCGGTGGAGCGCACGCGCCAGCGGCCACTCGCTTCGGGACGCATCGGGCTCACCCAGGCGTTTGTGTTTCTCGCTGTGCAGTGCCTTGTTGGACTTGCCGTTCTGCTGCAATTCAATTGGTACACTGTTGTGCTTGGCGCCGCGTCGCTGCTGATTGTTGCGATCTATCCGTTCATGAAGCGGATCACTTACTGGCCGCAGGCGGTTCTGGGTCTTGCTTTCAATTGGGGCGCGCTTGTTGGATGGGCCTCTGTGGCGGGGTCGCTCTCGCTGGCGCCGCTGCTTCTTTATGCGGGGGGCCTCATGTGGACGCTCGCCTACGACACCATCTACGCACATCAGGACAAGGAGGACGACCTTCTGATCGGCGTAAAGTCCACCGCGCTCAAGTTTGGCGAAAACTCGCAGGGCTGGATCGGCGGATTCTTCGCGGCGGCGATCCTGCTGATTTCCGCGGCAGCCGCGGTCGCGGGAGCGGGGCTATTCTCCTATCTCGGCATCATGGCGGCGGCGGTGCAGGCCTTACGGCAAGTGACCGCATTCGACATGAATGACTCGGCAGGGTGTCTCCAGCTGTTTCGTTCCAACAGGGCATTCGGTCTTCTCATCGCGGCGGGATTCTTGGCCGACACCATCATATGACCAACTCTTCACTCTCCATCGCCGAAGCAGCAATAGAAGCGGCAAAGCGCTCTGGCGCCGATGCGGCCGATGCGCTGATCATCAATCGCCGCGCCACCGACATCGGCATCCGCGAGGGCAAGCTCGAGAAGCACGAGTATGCGGAATCGGGGGAAATCGGGCTGCGTGTATTCGTGGGCAAATCCTCGGCGGCGATCGCGGGAAGCAAGTTCGATTCCGACGCGCTGGCGCGGCTCGCGGATTCGGTGGTGCAATTGGCGAAGGTTGCTCCGGAAGATGAGTACTCGGGGCTGGCCGATGCATCGTTGTACGCGCGTGTGGTTCCCGATCTTGATCTTGCCGATAACGCGCTGCCCGATACCGCGAAGCTTCGCGGCATGGCGATGACCGCGGAAGCTGCCGCACTCGCGGTCAAAGGTGTGAGCAAATCCGACGGAGCATCGGCATCCGCATCGGAACGCGACGTCACATTGGTCACCTCGAATGGCTTCGCCGCGTCCTACCGGCGCACCGGTTCAAGCGTGTCGGTTTCGGCCATCGCGCAATCATCGCAGGGCATGGAGCGCGACTATGATTATTCGGCGGCGATCCATAGTTCCGAGCTTGAGGCCGCCGAGAAAGTCGGGCGCACGGCGGGCGAGCGGGCGGTGCGGCGTCTCGATCCGCGCAAGGTGAAATCGCAGGCGGTTCCTGTCGTCTTCGAGAACCGCATTGCCGCAAGCCTTGCAAATCATCTGGCTTCCGCCATCTCCGGCTCTTCGGTGGCGCGGGGCACGAGCTTTCTTGCGAAGGACATGGGGAAGCAGATCTTTTCGCGCTCGATCACGATTAGCGACAATCCTTCGCTGCCGCGCAGACCAGGCTCGCGGCCTTTCGATGGCGAAGGGCTTCAGGGCGAAGTGCTGGAACTGGTGAAGGATGGCGTTTTGCAGCATTGGCTGCTCGATCTCCGCTCCGCGCGGCAGCTTGGACTTGCCCCAAATGGCCGGGCGTCGCGCGGGCTTGCTTCGCCGTCTTCGCCCAGCGCCAGCAATCTGGTTATCCAATCCGGCACAATTTCTCCGGGTGAACTCTTGAAATCGATCAACCATGGGCTATACGTGACCGGGATGCTCGGTATGGGTGTAAATCAGGTGACCGGCGAATACAGCAGGGGCGCGGGGGGATTCTGGATCGAGAATGGCGAACTTGCCTATCCGGTCTCGGAAATTACGCTGGCCGGAAATTTGCGCGACATGTTCCTTTCGCTTGTCGCGGCCAACGATCCCGACCGGCGCGGCGCCACATCGTCGCCGACGCTCCTTGTGCAAGGATTGATTCTTGCCGGAAGCTGACAGGCAAAACACCGACGCGGCGCTCCTGAACGAAGCGGTGCGCGAAGCCGGCGCACTGGCGCAAACACTGTTCCGGCAGGGCATCCGCAATTGGCGCAAGGACGATGGATCCGTCGTCTCGGAAGCCGACATCAAAGTCGATGCGCTGCTCAAGGGCAGACTGCAAACGGCGCGGCCCGGCATTGGCTGGTTGTCGGAAGAAACAGCGGATTCGGAAACGCGCCTTGGATGCGAGAAAATCTGGATCGTCGATCCGATCGATGGCACGCGTTCGTTTGTATCCGGCGGCAGCGAGTGGTGCGTGGCGGCGGCCCTGATCGAGCGAGGGCGGCCGGTGGCAACCGCTATCTACAAGCCGGTGACGGAAGAATTCTACTCCGCGGTCAAGGGCGGAGGTGCGGAGCTCAATGGTTCGCGGATCAAGGTGAGGGACGGCGCCGGCCTCGAGCGCGCGCGGGTGATCGGCAACAAGACGTCGCTTGCGAAGCTCGCCGGGCAAGGAATTACGCCGTGGATTGCGAGCGACATACCACTGCTGTTACGGCTGGCCTATGTGGCCTGCGGCGTTGCCGACGGCGCGCTCTCGTTGGGCAACAAGAACGACTGGGACCTTGCGGCGGGCGACCTTCTGGTGCACGAAGCGGGCGGCCGCGCCAGCACCACCAACGGGCGCGGAATGGAATTCAACCGGCCGCAAGCCTGGCAGGACGGCATGGTTGCCGGAGGACCAAACCGTCACGCCGCGATGATCGGAGCATTGAGGGAATCATGAGCGCCAAGAAGCCCGAAAAGCAGCTGCTGCATCTCGTATTCGGCGGCGAACTGGACGATTTGTCCAGCGTGACATTCAAGGATCTCGCGAAGCTTGACGTTGTTGGCTTTTTTCCCGACTACGAATCGGCACATCGCGCCTGGCTCGGCAAAGCGCGCGAAACCATCGACAACGCGCAGATGCGTTACTTCATCGTGCACCTGCACCGGCTGCTCGATCCCGCCACCGACACGACAAAAAAGAAGAAGCGCTGAACCGGCGCTTCTTCAAACCCGGTAGATGACGGCGCTGCCTACTTGATCGTGATGCCGGAGGCCTTGAGGGGGCCTTCGAGCAGTTTGATATCGCGTTGCATGACCGCCGCGAGGCCCGCCGGTGTGCGTTCCTCGGCGTTTGGAACAACCGTTCCCAGATCGGTAAGCTTCTTCGCCGTGGCCTCATCGGACAGCGCCTTGTTCAGCGCATCGGCAAGCTTCGCCTGAATGTCGGCAGGCAGGCCCTTCGGCGCCATGATGGCGTTCCAGCCGGAAATCTGGAAATCGCCGAGGCCTGCTTCCTTGGTGGTTGGCACATCGGGCAACGTTGGCGACCGCTCCGCGGTTGCAATGGCAAGGCCCTTCACATTGCCTGCCGTGATCTGGGGTGCGAGGTTGGTGATCTGATCGCACATGAAATCGACCTGACCGGCGACGAGGTCGTTGAGCGCAGGGCCTGTGCCCTTGTAGGCCACTTCATTGATCTTCGGAATTCCAGCAATCGACTTGAAGAGAATACAAGTCGTGAACGAGGTCGATCCAACACCGGCATTGGCCTGGTTCACCTTGTCGGGATTGGCTTTCACGTAGTCGACAAGCTCGGTCAGCGAGTTGGCGGGAAAGTCTTTTTTGGCCACCACGAGAATTGGCGTGATGCCGGCAATGCCAATCGGGGTGAAGTCCTCGGCGGGTTTGTATTTCAGGCTTTCATAGAGCGAGGGAGCTGCTGCGTGAGTTCCCATCTGGCCCATGATGAGCGTGTAACCGTCGGCGGCAGCGCCAGCCACTTTCGCGGTTGCCGTCGTACCACCGGCTCCAGCTATGTTTTCCACGACGATCTGCTGGCCAAGCGTCTTCGACATGTGCTCGGACACGATGCGGGCGATAACATCCGTAGGTCCGCCGGCTGCGAAGGCGACCACCAGCGTGATGGGCTTCTCTGGATAGTTTTGCGCCATCGCGGTGGTGCTCATCATGAGCGCCGCCGCTAGCCCGATGAATGTACGTCTCAACATGGTTCTCTCCCTCGTTTCATGTTTCAAACTCATTCCGCAAAAGCCTCGTCGCGTTTGCGCGACACCGCCGGAAGAACGGCGATGACCAGCACAATCGCCGCGAAAACCAAGAGGCCCGCGGCAATCGGCCGTTCCACAAAGGTCATCAGGGACCCATGCGACAAATCCATGGCGCGGCGGAACGTGTCCTCCAGAAGGCCACCCAGCACGAAGCCCAGAAGCAGGGGCGCCAATTCGAAACCAAGCTTCAGCAGCGCATATCCAAAAAGGCCGAAGAAGCCCGTGACGATGACGTCGGTGGCCTGATTGTTGATCGAATAGACGCCGATACAGCAGAAGATGAGGATCGCCGGAAACATCAGGCGATAGGGCACCTTGAGGAGCCGCACCCAAAGCCCCACCAGAGGCAGGTTGATCACGAGAAGCGCCAGATTGCCGATCCACATGGAGGCAATCATGCCCCAGAAGAGATCGGGGTTGCGGATCATCACCTGCGGCCCTGGCACGATGCCGTGAATGGTCATGGCGCCGACCATGAGCGCCATCACCGCATTGGGCGGAATGCCGAGCGTCAGCAGAGGAATGAAGGCGGCCTGAGCGCCTGCATTGTTGGCGGCCTCCGGCCCCGCGACGCCTTCGATGGCGCCTTTGCCGAAGCGCGAGGGATCGGCGGCGGTTTTCTTTTCGAGGGCGTAGCTCGCGAACGGCGCCAGCACCGCACCGTTACCGGGCAGTGCGCCGAGCACTGTGCCTAGTCCAATGCCGCGGAAAATCGGCTTCAGCGACTGACGGATTTCCCGCAGCGTCGGGAGCACCTTGCCGATTGCACCTTTCACCACATCGCGCGCTTCCGGATTCTCGAGGCTCCGCAACAATTCAGCGAAACCGAAGAGACCCATGGCGAGCACAGCAAAATCGATCCGGTCGACCAGAGCGTCGATTCCGAAGGTCAAACGCTCCTGCCCCGTATTCACATCGGTGCCCACGGTCGAGAGCAGAAGCCCCAGTACGATCATGGTTACGGCGCGCAACACCGATCCTCTCGCCAGCACAACGGCAAAGACGAGGCCTGTGACCATGAGCGCGAAATATTCCGCCGCGCCAAACAGCATGCCGAGTTTGGTGAGCGGCGCGCCGATGGCGGCAATAACCAGCGTGGTCACCGTGCCGGCGATGAAAGAGCCGATGGCGGAGATGCCCAGTGCCGCTCCAGCGCGGCCGTTCCTTGCCATCTGGTGACCGTCGAGCGTGGTGACGACGGCCGTGGCTTCGCCAGGGATGTTGACAAGAATGGCCGAGGTCGAGCCGCCATACTGCGCACCATAATATATGCCGGCGAGCATGATCAGCGCGCCAGCCGGATCGACGCCGTAAGTGATTGGCAGCAACATGGCGATGGTGGCGATGGGGCCAACACCCGGCAGGACGCCGATCAGGGTGCCAACTAGGCAACCGGTGAAACACAGCAGGATGTTCTGCAGCGACAGTGCGACGCTGAAACCAAGGGCGAGATTGTCCAAAAGATCCATGGCTTCAATACCCGATGAACCAGGGCGCCACGGGAACCGGAAGATTAAGCAAATAGCGGAAAAGCACGGTGCAGAAGGCCGTCAACACCACGGCAAAGACAATAAGTTCGGTCCACTTTGTTTCCTTAGATGCAAGGCCTGCTATCAGGATGGCAAGTGGAGCTGCGAGTGTGAGGCCGATACTCCGCACGGTTAGGCCGAAGAGCACTGCCGCGCCAAGGATGCACAAGAGAGCGCGAGGCGACCAGCGGAGATGCGCGGCATGACCGTCTTCCGCATTTATTGTGAATCCCGAAACAGAAATGGCGAAGCCGAGCAGGAGCAGGATCACAGCAAGCACGCGCGGAATGAGGCCGGGCCCGATTTCGGCGAAGGTTCCGGATTCGAGATCGCTGGTGGAAACCAGTGCTATAGCGCCGATCAGCATCATCAGAGCGCCGCCGAGCGAGCGTTCGGACAGGAAGCGGTTTCCGGTCACGCCGTTACTCATCGGAGGAGGCCGGTTTCCAGACAGCGCTCATGGCGATCGATTGGCTCCCCTGTTCCGGCGACTTGTTGTGACCCGACGCCTTGGGTGCGATCTAGGACCAAACTCAATGCGAAGGCAAGTTTTGAGAGGTCAGAGCTTGCCTTCCTGTTGCAAGCGGCCAAGTTCGAAGCCTGCCACAGCACTGGCGCGCTCGTTCTCGCTGAGGATTGCTGCCGCCTGGCCGCAATCTTCGCGCATTTGCGCGGTGAGCTCGCCGACGCTGGCGAAGCGCCGGTCGGGGCGGATCATTTGGGCGAACTCGACCATCATGGTGCGGCCGTAGAGGTCGCCATCGAAATCGAGCAGATAGACTTCGAGGAAACTGCGGTTGGTTTCGAATGTCGGGCGGTCGCCGAAATAGCCGGCACCCTGCCAGATCGGGCCTTGCGGGTTATCTGCATCGCGCACCCGCACGGCATAGATGCCGCGAAACGGTTCGGCGCCTTTTTCGAGCACGATGTTGATGGTTGGAAAGCCGATCTGGCGGCCGCGCTTGTCGCCTTCGACGACGGCGCCCATGATCGTCCACATGTAACCAAGCTCGTGGTTGGCTTGCGGTACGTGGCCGCGGCGGAGCGCCGAGCGGATCGAGCTTGATGCGAAGGGCGCGCCGCCGTTGCGGTCGTCTGTCACCTGTTCGACGGCGCTGACGCCGAAGCCGAGTTTCTGGCCAAGCTGGCGCATGATTTCGGAGTTGCCGCGGCGGCCCCGGCCGAAATGAAAGTCGTAACCGGTGACCACATGCGAAACGCCGAGACGCTCCGCCAGATGCAGGCGCACGAAGTCTTCGGCTTCGAGACTGGCGAGTTCCTTGTTGAACGGAATGACTTCCGCGTAAGAAGCGCCGAGCGCTCCAATGAGTCTTGCTTTCATCGGCAATGGCGTGAGGCGGAAGACCGGTTCGCCGGGCTTGAAGTAGCTGCGAGGGTGCGGTTCGAAGGTGACGACGCCCCAAGGCTTGCCCGTTTCGCCTGCGCGGCGCCGCGCCTCCGAAAGAAGGCGCTGATGGCCGCGATGCACGCCGTCGAAATTGCCGATGGCGACCACGCCGCCGCGCAGGTTCTCCGGCAGCGCCAACGGATTTTCAAGCAGCAGCATCAATCCCTCGCCGATCCGCGCGACGGAACGAATACGACCGCTTCGCCCTTCACCACTGGTTTGCCCCCGACTTCGCATACGCAGTTAAACTTCACGCGCGCCCGCGAAAGATCGATGTCGACGATCGTCACGGCGGCCCGCACATGATCGCCGATACGCACAGGAGCGAGAAAATTCAAGGTCTGAGAGACATAGATGCAGCCGGGGCCGGGCAATTTGGTTCCGAGCACGGTCGAGATGAAGCTGGCGCTCAAGATGCCGTGAGCGATGCGGCCGCGGAAGAAGGTGCCCGCCGCATAGGCTTCGTCCATGTGGACCGGATTGTAGTCGCCCGAGACTTCGGCGAAGAGTTGGATATCGCGCTCGGTGACCTCGCGTTCGTAAAAGCTCTCCATGCCGATGGCGAGGTCTTCGATGCAGTTGGTTTGAAGGTCATTCAACTCAGGTCCAGTCCAGGCTTTCGACGGTCTTAACGATGCGCGCGCCGGGCACTCTCTTCTCGACGCTTCGGGTGAGTGCTTCAAGACCACTTTCGGCCTGGGTGATGCCATCGGCGACCAGCACGGCATCGATGCCAAAGTCCGCGGCGCCGCGGATGTCCGTGTCGGGCCCGTCGCCGATGGCGAGAATTTCGGCCTTGGCTATCGTGCGCCCGGCAATCGACTGGGCTTTGTGCTGCGCCAGTTCGTAGATCGGTTCATACGGTTTGCCTGCCATCAGAACCTTGCCGCCGAGCCCCTGATAGGCTTCCGCCAAAGACCCGGCGCAATACAGGATGCGGCTGCCGATCCGCACGATCTTGTCGGGATTGGCGCAGATCATTTCGAGATCGCGGCGTCTGATCTCGGCGAGGAGTTCGCGGTAGTCCTCCGGCGTTTCGGTGCGGTCATTGAAGAGGCCAGTGCAGAGAACAGCCTTGGCTTCTTCAAGCGGCACGCGGCGGACATCGAGTCCTTCGAAGATCGAGAGATCGCGCTCGGGGCCCAGGTGGAAGATGCGGCCGCCGCCATGTTCCTCGATCAAGGTTCGTGTGACATCGCCGGATGTGACGATGGCGTCGTGAGTTGCACGCGGAACGCCGATGGCGGCGATCTGCTGTTCGACGCCGGTGTTGCTCCTCGGCGAATTGGTGACGAGGATGACCACGCCGCCATTGGCGCGGTGGCGGCTCAGGCTGTCCGAGGTGGCGGGGTTCGGCGTGTGGCCGTCATGGACGACGCCCCAGATATCGCAGAACCAGACGGGATAGCGGCTCGACAATTCATGCATGCCGCGAAGCGTCTATGGCAAAAGCAACGCTCGCGAAAGCCTCATGCGGCGGCGCGGTCCTGCACGGGCATGTCGGAGGCTTCGGCTTTTACCCGGCGCGGCGGCGCGAAATATTCGCCCGAGGCGAAGCGCGCGATGCGGGCGGCGCTCGCCGCCTGGGTGCGGTTGGCGATGTCGGTGACGACCAACTGGAACTGCATGGCGCGGCCGAACTGGGCGAATTCCTGCCAGGCAGGGCCAGGCCCGTAACCGGCATCGATCGATTTGGCATCGACAGCGAGGAAGCGCACGCCCAGCTTGCGCAAGGCCGGGAGATCGAGGCCCACGATCGACACGCCGCTCAGTCCCATCTGCACGCCGCGCTGGGCAAGCCGCGCCAGGCCCTCAATGGCGGGCGGACTTAACGTGCCCAAGGACTGGTGTTGAATTTCGAGCGTCACCGCGCTTGCGACATCGCGCCATTCGTCGATCAATCCGGCCAGCCTCTCGATGGCGAGACCGTCGGCCAGCGTCGCCGCGCCAAGGGGCAAGAAAATGCGCATCTGATCGTGGCGCTCGCGGAGACGACGGATGACCGGGAGCGCCAGCTTAGCCATGTGCAGATCGAGCGACGGGCGCAAGCCCCCACGATCGGCGTTGGAGAGAACCGTTGCATGAGGAAGCTCGCTTCCCAGTTCGTTGGTCATGCCGATGCGGGCGCGGTAGTGGGCGGTGAAATTATTGGTGAGATCGATCACCGGTTCGAGCAGCAGCGAAATGCGTTCGCGCGGCGGCATTGACGGCTGCGGAGTCGCCACGCGGCGCGCTGCATTGGCGGCATCGCGCTCGTAGCGCTTCGAGAGATCCTTGAAGGACTCACGAATCGACTTCATCTCCTCGACCACCGATGGCTGCGGTTCGCGTGCGTGCTGGCGGAGTTCGGCAAGTTCACGCGCGAAGAGATCGAGGCGGTCGCGGTTGTCGGCGGCGGTTGCCGAAGATGCATCAATCGAGCGGCTGAGGATTGCAATCCGGGAGGCGAGATAGGTTCCCTTGGACCAGATGCCGAAGGCAGTGATGGCAAGCGCTACGGACAACAGCGCCACCGCCGCCGGAAGGGCAGCCGGTACAGCTCCTGTATCGATTACTGAAATTCCTGCCAGGACCAGGCCCGCCAGCGCGAAGAGCGCCACGGCGAAGACCCATGTCCACTCGCGTCCACTCATTACTTCGTTCCGCTCCCGACCGAATCAGTGGGCCGGAGAGTAACCTACTCTCCGGCCCAAAGGAAACCGCGAATGGGAGGTGTGGATCACGCCACCGATTTCAGCACTTTCGGCAACTTGTCAGTGAACAGCTCATCGATCTGGTTCTCGGTGATGATGAGCGGCGGCGAGAAGGCCAGCGTATCGGCGGTGATGCGGATCATCAGGCCGTAGTCGTGGAAGGCGTTCTCCATGGCCTTGTAGGCGCGAAGACCGGGGGAACCATCAATCGGCTTCAAATCGAACGCCGCGACGAGGCCGATGGTGCGGATATCTTCCACCAGCGGGTTGCCTTTGAGCGTGAAGGCCGCGTCGGCCCAGACATTCTCAAGCTTCTTGGCGCGCTCGAAGAGGTTTTCGTCGCGGTAGAGTTCCATCGTGGCGACGCCAGCGGCCGCCGCCATCGGATGGCCGGTGTAGGTATAGCCGTGGAACAGCTCGATCGCGTGATCGGGGCCGCTCATGAAGGCGTCGTAGATGCCTTGGCGCACCAGGCAGCCGCCCATCGGCACTGTTCCGGAGGTGACGCCTTTCGCGAAGGTGAGAATGTCCGGAACCACGCCGAACCGCTCCGCCGCGAAGGCATGGCCCAGGCGGCCGAAGCCGGTGATCACTTCGTCGAAGATCAGCAGGATGCCGTGCTTGTCGCAAATCTCGCGGAGCTTCTTGAGATAACCCTTGGGCGGCGGCAGCACGCCGGTCGATCCGGCCATCGGTTCGACGATCACGGCGGCGATGGTTGACGCATCGTGCAGCGCCACGAGGCGTTCGAGTTCCTCGGCCAGATGGCCGCCCCATTCGGGCTCGCCTTTGGTGAAGGCCTGTTCCTTGCGATTGTAGGTGTGCGGCAAGTGATCGACGCCCGCCAGCATCGCGCCAAACCATTTGCGGTTGGCGACCATGCCGCCGACCGAGATGCCGCCGAAGTTCACGCCATGATAGCCGCGCTCGCGGCCAATCAATCGGGTGCGCGTGCCCTGGCCTCTCGCGCGGTGATAGGCGAGCGCGATCTTGAGAGCGGTGTCGGCGGCTTCGGAGCCTGAATTGCAGAAGAAGGCGTAGTTAAGATCGCCCGGCGCCATGGTGGAAAGGCGCGAGGCGAGTTCGAAGACTTTCGGGTGGCCAAACTGGAAGGTCGGCGCGAAATCGAGTTCGGCGGCGGATTTCTGGATCGCCTGCACGATGGGATCGCGGCAGTGGCCGGCGTTGGAGCACCAGAGGCCGGCGCTGCCATCGAGGATCGCGCGGCCGGACATGTCGTAATAGTGCATGTCCTTGGCGCGGGCGATGAGGCGGGGGCGCTTCTTGAAGGCCCGGTTCGGCGTGAAGCCCATCCAGAAGGGTTCGAGGTTATTCGGCGATGGCTCCCAGGCGGCGGGAGAAATTGGCTTGTTCATGGGGGGCTCCGGTTCAGTTGCCACTCTCATAGCAGATCGGCAACCTTTACGGAAATGCGCCAGCTTTGAGCGTTATCGTGAACCAGATGGGCAGCCCAAATCGCACCACAATCAGCCTTCAAAGCAAGCGCCACTCAAGTGGGGACAGACAATGACGGCATTTTCGAGAGTGATCGCCGGGGGCCTTGTAGGCCTCGGCGTGGCGAGCGGCGGCTTCATGGCCGGCGAATCGCTGGTGAAATCAAGGCTTGGCTTCCGCACCGTGACGGTGAAGGGCTTGTCCGAGCGCGAGGTGAAGGCAAACCTCGGGTTCTGGCCGGTGCGCTTCGTGGTGACCGGCCCGACGCTGGAGGATGCGCGCGCCAAGCTCGAGAACTCCGAGCGCGCGGTCAAGGCCTTCCTCAAGGATCGCGGCTTCGCCGATCAGGACATGCAGGTGCAGAACATCCAGGTGGAAGACCGGATGGCGGGCTACAACGCCCAGCAGACGCCGGAAGATACGCGCTTCGTTTTGACCGAAGATCTGCTGGTGCGCACGATCGAAGTGCAGAAGCTTGCTGATGCGTCGCGGATGATTGGCGATTTGCTCAAGTCAGGCGTGGTGTTTTCGGCGGATGCCTACAACGCCGGGCCGTCCTTCATCTTCACCGGCGTCAACGATTTGAAAGGCGATATGCTGACCGAGGCCACCAAGCGGGCAAAGGAAGCGGCGGAGAAGTTTGCCACCGAGTCGGGCGCGCGCGTGGGCGACATTCAGAACGCCAATCAGGGGATCATCGAAATTCTCCCCGCGGTCGAAATCCCGAACGACCGGCCGGAAAAGCAAATCGACAAGAAAGTGCGCGTGGTCACGACGATCACGTACTTCTTGAGCCAATAGCCCACATCCTACTGCCGTCATTCCAGCCAAGCGATGCGAAGCATCGCGCGAGCTGGGACCCCGCTTTGGCGGTTGCGCGTATGATGGGCAAAGCTGGGTTCCAAATCGCGCGCCAAGGCGCGCGTTTGGAATGACGGAGTTTGATTACCTCGCCAATATCCTCAACTTCATGCCATTGGCGGAGCGCAGTGTCAGCCTGCCAATCGGCTCGGGCACAAATCCGGGTACCAGTTCAAAGCGGTAACGCCTGGCGAGCATGGCGAGGATGAGCGTTCCTTCCTGCAGCGCGAATGATGCGCCAAGGCAGACGCGCGGGCCCTTGCTGAAGGGAAAATAAGCAGAGCGGATCGCTTCGGCGCATTCGGGACGGCTGAAGCGCGACGGGTCAAACGCGTGCGGGTCATGCCAGTGGCGCGTGTGGCGCTGCATGGTCCAGGGTGAAACTGATACGATCGATCCCGCTCTGATGGTCTTGCCGCGCATCGGGCAGGTCTTGGCGGCGGTGCGCGGCAGGAATGTCACCGGCGGATAGAGCCGCAGCGCTTCGTTGAAGACATTGCGCGCGAGCGGCAGCCGTTTCATGTCGGAGAATTGCGGCGGCCTCGCGCCAAGCACGCGCGAACACTCGTCATGAAGCGCTGTCTGCGTTTCGGAATGAGCGGCGATCAAGTAGAGCGACCATGAGAGCGCGCTTGCGGACGTTTCGTGGCCCGCAAGGAACAGCATCGCTACTTGTTCGTTCAATTCGCGAAGATCGAAATGTGTGCCGTTCAGCGGGTCTTTCACCGAAACAAGAGATTGCAGAATGTCCTTGTGGATCGCTTTCGCGCCGGAGTGAAACGCATCGTAACGTGCCTTCACGATGGGGTCGAGCACGGCGCGGATTCTCGCGGCGGAGGCCGCAGCCTTGCGGCGGAGGCCCGGCGACATCCAATCGGGCAGGCCCGCCGTGCGATTAATACCGGAGGCATAGGCGAGTTCCTGGAATTCCTGGAAGGCATCGAAGATTTCGCGCGCTTCCTCTGCGGTAAGTGCACGCGAAAACATGGTGCGGAAGATGATGTCGGCGGTGACGTGAGTCATCTCCACGTCGATCCGGATTTCGGGCTGGTCCGCCGCCGCATCGAGCCGCTCGATCAAGGCATCGGCCTCATCGCGCATCAATTCGAATACCAGCTTGATGCGCGCGCCTTCGAAAGCCGGGTCCATCATGCGGCGCTGGCGCTTCCACACTGCGCCGTTCGACACGAAGATCGAGTCGCCCATGAGGAGTTCGAGCATGTCGGCGATGACGGCATCTTTCGGAAAGTCCTCGGCTTCGTCGACAAGCACGCGGCGGACCAGCTCGGGATCGTTGGCGAGATAGATGCGGCGCGCAAAGGTGCGCCACTGACCGAGTTTCATGGAATAGACTTCGGGCACCAAGGCCGCGAGCGTGCTGTAACGCGATTGCAGGAACCGCCATGGCCATAGTGGCCAGCCCAGCCACAGGGGCAGCTTGCGCACCGGCTTGGGGTAAGGCGGGACGAGGCGAGTCATAAACGCGAAACGCGCAAACGAATGCCGTTCTCCGAGCGCACGGTAAGGCGGCCTACGGGCCGCGGCTCGAAACCCGGCGCGGGTTCGAACCGGAAAGTCCGCAGCAGCGAGGCGAGAATGAGCGTCGCCTCCTGCATGGCGAATGCGGCGCCGAGGCAGACGCGCGGGCCACGGCTGAAGGGCATGAAGGCCTGGCGGATCGATTGCTCGCTGTCCCCGCGGCGGAAGCGGCCGGGATCGAAACTGTCGGGATCGTTCCAGAGCTTGCGGTGGCGATGCATGAGCCAGGGCGAGACATTGACGGTCGAGCCCGCTGCAATGGTCTTGTCGCGCATGGGGCAAGTCTTTGCGGCGCGGCGCGGGAAGAAGGCAACGGGCGGATAGAGCCTGAGCGCCTCGTTGAAGACATTGCGTACACTGACGAGCTTCTTCATATCGGAGAATTCAGGCGCGCGATCGCCGAGCACCGCAGCACACTCCTTTCGTGCGTTTTCTTGAGTCTCTTGATCCATCGCGAGAAGATAGAGCGCCCACGACAGCGAACTCGCGGATGTTTCGTGGCCCGCGAGAAAGATGGTGGCGACCTGCTCGCACAGCTCCTTGTAAGTGAAGCTGCGTCCGGTGACGCTGTCCTTCGCGGCGATGAGCGAGGCGAGAATGTCCTCTGGACCCTTGCGTCCTGCGTGAAACGCATCGTATCGCTCCTTGATCACAGGATCGAGCACGCTGCGGATTTCGTTGGCGGCTTTTCGCGCGCGGCGATAGCGAAGCCCGGTGAAAAGCGAAGGGATGCCGAAGGTGCGCAGCATGCCGTGGGCATAAGCGGTTTCCTGAAAGCGCAGGAAGGCATCGTAGACCGGCTCGACATGGGCGGGATCGAAGGGCTTCGAGAAGATGGTGCGGAAGATGATGTCGGCGGTCACCAGCGTCATGCCGACATCGACCTGCACCTCTTCGCCATCGCGGCGCGCGGCCATCCGCGCGACGAGCGCGTCGACGGCTTCGCGCATCATGGCAAAGACGGCGCGGAGGCGCGTGAGTTCGAATGCGCCATCCATCATGCGGCGCTGGCACTTCCACTCCTCGCCATTGGCGACGAAGACGGAGTTGCCCATGAGCAGGCCCAGCATGTCGGCGATCATCGGATCCTTGGGGAAGTCGTCCGCCTCCTCGACGAGGATGCGCTGCACGAGTTCCGGCTGGTTGGCGATGTAAATGCGCTTGTGCGGCAATCCAACTTCGCCCAGCTGCATGGAGTAACTGCGCTCGTTTAGCTGGCGGAGCGAACAGCGGCGCGAAAATACGAACTTCGCCGGCCGCGTCAGCAAATTCAGCCAGCGGCCAAAGCCGCGCATGGGTTTTGGATATGGCGGCACGAAACGGGTCATGCGGCCGGTTTCGGCTTGAACATCTTCAGTTTGAACCGGTCGAATTGCCGCACGGTCTCGCGGTGGGCAAAACGCGAGCAAAGGATTTTTGGCCCCGCGGTGATGGCGAAATAGTCGTAGTCCGCCTTGCGCTCGCTGGAGGCCAGATAGTGAAAGTGGATGGCTGCGAAATCGCGGTGCATCCGTTTCAGAGTTTCAGGCGTCATCATGTCGAAGAGTTTGGTGGAGAGCACCTTTGGCCTTTCTTCAGAGGCTTTGACACCGCAGATTTTGAGTGGGTTTTGAAGTGCGAAGCACGCGCCATCTTGCGCTGCCGTGAAATCGATCCAACAGATGTCCTCGGTTTGAGCGACAAGTGTCAGTTCATCGCGGAACCATTGTGCTTCCTTCTGCCATGCCAGCATCGGAATGCTGCCGCCCAATGTGAGAAGCGAAATTCGCGGGCCATGGCGCGCGAGGCCGGGATCGCGCTTTAAGACCTTGGCCAGCGTGCTCACGCCAAGCTGCGCGCCGGTGCTGTGGCCGACGACCAGCACTTCCCCGTTCTCGGGATCGCACGCCGCTTCCGCAATGCGCTTTGCAAGCGCATCCAGCCGCTCCTCGAGTTCGGGCAGACCTGGCGCATGAAAGCGGTTGAATCCGTAAGTCGCCATCATCCAGTTTATGGCGAAACGCCGCTGCAAGAAACCGATTAGCGGCCCGAAGGCCAGATAGAAGACGAAGGCCCAAATCGCCAATACGACAATCGTTGGCGAGCCAATGGAAGACGCCGCGTAGCTCAGAACCGATGCGACGAACGCTACCGCAAGAGCCGCGCCGAATACCATCGCTGTCGGATAGACGGCGGCGAGGAATGTGGCCCAGCTTACTTCAAGAGTCTTTCGAAGCATGCCGTTGGCGATGTGCCTTGTGGTTGCGAGCACCGTGGTCCACAGAATCCTGTATGGCCCGCGCGGCCAGTAGCGCCGCATGATGTCATCCCAGCGCAGCACATCGTAGGTGGTCGCGACCTTGTGGCCCTGTTCGTCGAAGTCCACGGTCCAGCGAGTCACGAGTTGATCGACAACCGAGCGTGGACCCACCGCGATCTGATAACCCGACACCGCTGCCTGCCTCGGCGCGTTCTCGCGGTAGAGGCGATAGTAGCGCGCAGCACCCTTGGGATCGAAGCCCGGCAAATAGAACACGTGCCGGCGCTTCACGCGCGGCGTGTCATCTTGTTTTGAAGCGGTTTCCTCAGCCATATCCTTCGCTTCTGCCATAGGTGCCAGCGATGCGACAAAAGAATTCGGCGGCGGGCGTTGACAAGATACCGCTTCGGCAGTGTCATCCTCCAGACCGGTAATGAATGGAGTTCGACATGCGCATCGCTCGTCCCCTCGCCTTCGCTGCCCTCATCGCCTCGGTTTTCTTGGCCCCGGCGCTTCACGCCGAGACGGTGAAAATCACACTGCTCGGCGTGGGCGATGTCTACCAGTTCGACAAGGGCAAGACGCGGGGCGGCATGGCGCGGCTCAATGCGGTGGCGAGATCCGAGCGCGCGGCAAATCCCAACACGCTTTATCTTTTCACTGGCGACTTCCTGTCGCCGTCGCTGTTGTCCGGTTTCGACAAGGGCGAGAACATGATCGTGCTCAGCAACATCGTGCCCTTCGATCTCGCGGTTCCGGGCAATCACGAGTTCGATTTCGGGCCGGAGAACTTCCAAGAGAAGATGAAGCTCTCGAAGTATCCCTGGGCAGCGATCAACATCACCAAGGCCGATGGCGCGCCGGTCGAAGGCCTCGCTGGCGTCACCATGAAAGAGGTGGCGGGCGTGAAGGTGGCACTTATTCCGGTGGCGCAGGATACATCGCCTCAGGTCGCTTCGACTGGCGATCTCAAGTTCCTGCCGACGGCGGCAAGTGCGGTCAATGCGGCGAAGGCCGCGCGCAAGGAGGGCGCCGATCTCGTGGTGGGCGTGGTGCAGGCGCCGCGCTCGGACGATCAGGCGATGGTGGCGAGCAAGGCGTTCGACGTGATCCTCTCGGGCGACGATCACGAACTTCTGGTTCACTACAACGGCGTCACCGTTCACGTGGACACGTCGACTGACGCCAATCATCTGGTGCCAATCGATCTGACGGTTGACGTCGAAGAAAAAGACGGCAAGCGCACGGTAAAGTGGGAGCCTGCCTTCCGCTTCATCGACACAGCGAATGTCGAACCCGATCCCGAAACCGAAAAGATCGTCGCCGAGTCTCGCGCGATGCTCGACAAGGAACTCAACGTCGTGATCGGCAAGACGGCAGGCCCGCTCGATAGCCGCCGCAACATCATCCGCACCCAGGAAGCGGCCATCGGCAATCTCATCGCCGATGCACAACGCGATGCGGTTGGCGCGCAGATCGCCATCGTCAATGCTGGCGGCATCCGCGCCGACAAGGAGTATCCGGCAGGCTCCGAGATCACGCGGCGCGATGTGTTGAGCGAGCTTCCCTTCGGCAATGTGACGGTGCTCACCGAAGTCACCGGCAAGCAGATCGTCGATGCGCTGGAGAACGGCTTCAGCAAGATCGAAGATGGCGCCGGGCGTTTCCCGCAGGTGTCCGGCATCGTCGTCGATGTGGATGCGACCAAGCCCGCCGGCAGCCGCGTGGTGTCGGTGATGTTCGACGGCAAGCCCATCGATCCCGCCGCAACTTACAAACTCGCCACCAACGACTACGTGCTGGGCGGCGGCGACGGCTTCACGGCGCTGGCCGGCGGCAAGGTGACGATCGATCCGCGCGGCGGCAAGCTGATGGCCAACGACGTGATGGCGTACCTGCGCAAAGTGGGCACGGCGGATGCGAAGGTCGAGGGCCGGATTACGATAAAGAGGTGAATGGGCCGAAGTTCAGAAGGCTTTGGGCAGACCCGCCTGCTTCAAGACTTCGTTTGCCGTGTGCCTGCTTTTGGAGCGCGGAACAGTCACAACCTGACCTGTGTGCGGTTGCACCCATTTTT
>JBJXGL010000289.1:0-4854 GCA_046160365.1 Aestuariivirga sp.
GCACGTTTAAAAGAAAGTCCCCTCTCCCCTTGCGGGAGAGGGATGCAACATCCGCGTTCAGCGGATGTTGCGGGGTGAGGGGCTAACCAAGACTCATCGCAACGCGATTCCACAACAGCCACAACGCTCGGTTGACGTTGCCGAGTTTCGGGCGCCATGATGCCAACGGGCCGGGGCAACGAGAATGAAAAGAGCCCCCCATGCGTGTGTTCATCCTCGGATTGCTGCTGCCGCTGCTGGCGGCGGGCTGCACCTATAACGTCCCGGTCACCGCCAGCACCGCCTCGGCCGCCGCTGTTGCCGGCACGCCGCGCAATGAAACCCCGATCAGCTATGCCCTGACGCCCGAACTCGCCGCGCTGAAAGGCGACGCGGATCAGGTCTATGTCTGCTCCGCCCACGCCTATCCCATCGACGCCGGCCCGGCGATCGCCGACTCGATCGAGGCCGTCAACGATGCCGCCTTCGCCCATGTGGTGCCGGCGAATGGACAGGCCATCGGCGCCGGCGCCATCAGGCACATCCTGCTGGCGCTCGAGGATTTCACGGCCAAGTTGAGCTTCGAGATGGGCTGGTGGTCGGGCACGGCCCACAGCGACGTCTCGCTCAAAATGCGCGCCACCGTCACCGACGCCGCCGGCGCGGTCCTGCTCGACACGCCGCTCGCGGGCGTCGGCTTCGGCAAGGAAGGCGGCGACTGCGACGCCGGCGCCCAGGCCCTGTCGAAGGCCGCCAACCAGGCGATCGAGGCAATGACGAAGGACTACATCGTGCGGGTGGTGAAGAGTGGATTGATTTAGTAGCACTGCTGCTGACTTAGACACCTTCTTTCATGAGGTGAACAATGGTGAAGTGGTCGAAATGGATTCCGATCGAAGATGCGACTGCAAGAAACGGGCGCTTCGCTGGTATGTTTGGCCTGTATCAGATACGCGCCGTGAGCCGATCTGCGAAACCCATTCCCATCGCGAGGCTGGTCGGAGTCGACAAGCAAGGGTTGCTGTATCTCGGCCGTTCCGGCCATCAAAAGAGAAGTTCCAGCCGCACGATTCCAAACCGGTTGAAGGAATTCGTCAAGCAACACCACTCCGGCGGGAAGACCTATGCAAGAGCCGCAAGAATCATGCGCCGTTTAGAGAAATTCTCGAAGCACCATTTGGAAGTGTGCGCGTTAAGTTTGCGCGACCGTGCGATCAACAAAGCCGAAACGACCCACCTTCGCCGATATTTCGGAAGGTTTGGAGAGCTACCCCCGTGCAATTCCACGCTTCCGAGCATTGAGGTCATCGGTGGCTAGCGCTAAGAGAGTTTGGAGAATTGAGAATTGGGGGTCAGAGCCAGTTTTCTCTCGTAAAGTGAAATCTAACTCAGACCACCCATTTTCTGTGGGAGTCGCTAGGGGCAAATCAGTGCCATGAATGAGCCGTCACCAAAGCAACCAATTGTTTTGAGCATCGGCACCAAGTACGTCTTCGCGCCGCAAGCGCAGCTGGGCGCTCCCATAAACTTCCGGGACTACGACATAATTCTTTGCTCACTTTCCTTCCTGGGCGCCACACTTGGGAAGGGCTTGCAAGACCCGAAGCAACTGGTAGCCAAGATTATTGCCGAATTGGACAAACTCAAAGCGTATGTCGAAACGGGACGGATAGCGGTGGTCTGGCCCGCGCCGCGTCACAGCATCTTCGGGCCGGGTACTGACGATTGGCTACCAATCAGTGGGCGGCTACGGAAGTTTCCATTACCAGTGAGCGTAGTTCCTAACATTGGCCAAAACATCACTCCAGCAGCGCCTGAACTCGCTTCAATCTTTGCGAGTATCGAAAACGGCTTGTCGTATGCCACGTGCTATGATCCCGAGTCGCACATTCCGCTAGCGTATGCAGACGCTGAAAAGCCCAACTGCGTAGCTAGTGGCTTTGTCACAGAGAACAACGGAGTAGTGTTGTGTCTGCCAGAACTCAATCCTAACTATGGCGCGCAGCTTGGTACGGCAATTCTTGGTTTCGCGGAGTACCTTCGGCGGAACTTTGGGCCGCACAGGCCGCCGTTGCCGACGTGGGCAAGTGCATTGATGATGCCAAAGGAAGTGCCATTGAAGGATGCGATTGTCGATGTTAAAGCGCAGCTTTCGGCACTTGGTGAGAAACTGACTGCCACAGAGAAACAGCTTTCTGATATCGAGGACCGGAAGCAGCTTTTTGCCGGGCAAGGTAACGCATTGCGGGATCAAGTCGCGTGGGTGCTACGCACGCTTGGCTTCGAGGTAACAACGCATGACGGAAACAGGGTGGACATAACCGCGGCATACGACGGCGTGCCTTTCGTGATCGAGGCAAAAGGAAAGAAGGGATCGGCCGGTGAGAATGATGTGGCGCAACTCATGAAATGGGACCAAGAGTATTTTGATGCTCACAAAGCTATGCCGCAATGCTTGCTTGTCGTTAACGCGTTTTGTGAAACGCCGCTTTTGGGTCGCATCGCTTCACCCGATTGCCGCGCCTTCCCCGACAACGTGGTAAAATTTGCCGGCAGACGTAACTACCGACTCGCTACAGGATTGCAGCTATTCAACATGGCGCACGAGGCGGAGGCCAACCCGGCGCGCAAGAAGGAAATCGCGGAACTGTTCCTGTCCGGTCCTACCGAAATTCAGGGCTTCACCGACATGCCTGCTTTCGCCGTGCCGTGATTCGCTCGCTTTGTTGAGTTTCAGTTGCTTCTATTCAATGATAAACATATCGGATGCGATGCGGTATACTAATGATTGGATCGCTCCTTTGGGACATTGAAACCAAAGGACGGGCCGAGTGGCGCGACTCGCGGCTTGAGACTAGGGAGCGCGCACCGGTGCGAGTGCCGATCTACTACGGGCGCAAATCCCGTTCACGCGGCGATACATACACAATGGCGTTCGGGCCGAGCGAGCCCGCCGGTCAGGCCGTACTCGTACCCTGCTCCGCAAAAATCTGTAAGATTGACAGCCTGATCGCAGAGGCCCATGCGCTGTGGAAGGCCGAGGCTCCGAAGGCAAAACCAACGGCAATCAGCAGCGAATGGGAATGTGTCGGAGCGTTGTTTGGACGAGGCCAAGCGCATGCGAAGCTGTCAGCAGACTGGATAGCGCATTTTCAGAATGTGAAGGCGCAGTGCGTCTCTGTCATCAACGCCGACGGGCTGCTTGATATTCGCTGGCCCAACACACTGGACGACAAGCCTGCAGATTTTGACATTGTTCTGGCAACCGCTACTAAGCCCGGAGTCACCAAACCCTCAGCCCAAGATGTAGCCGACGCATGGGCAGATCAGTGTGGAAATGAAGACTACTTCTTCAACAATGTTCTCCACGGCATCCGCACGCCGGACGATGGCATAATCTGGCGACGAATAGAGGAGAAGGTACCTTGCTGGCTTGAGAAGAAGAAACGGGAGTACCAAGGAGCAATCGAGATTCTCCGATCCGAATTTGCAAGCCACACCCAAAGCTGATTATTACTCCGTCTGGTTCCCAGTTTGTTTCATTGGGCCGCTACAATTCATTGAACTCTAAGGATAAGAGTTAGTGGAAGCATCGCGACCAGAACCTGGGATTCGCTGATTAAGCGTCAGCTGTTTTCACTCCGCTGCTTTAACCCCGGCCGCTTCCGCCTTCGGCTGCATGATGCAATAGAACTTCCTGATATCCACCGTCGACTTCCAGTCGCACAGCGTCCCCATCGGCACCACGAACGTATCCCCGGCCTTGAACGTCCGCGGCGGCTGGCCCTCTTCGGTGATGGTCACCTCGCCTTCGAGGATGTGCATCAGTTCGTGGCGCGGGAAGGGGATGGTCTTGCGGTGATAGGGGGTGGAGCTCCAGACGCCCACGGTCCATTGCCCGGTGAGGTCGGCGTAATAGCGCTTGTCCCGCTGCTGCGGCGCGCCGCGCAGCAGCAGCTCCGGCGCCGGGCCGGCCGAGGGCGCCAGGTCCGCGCGCGGGTCGGGGCGGAGCGGGGCCAACGCCGCGGGGTCGGGCGGAACCATTCCCGAGGCATCGTCGAAGATGACGAAGAACTTCCGCACATAGCCGTCCTGGTGCCACTGGCAGGGCAGGCCCTTGGGGATGATGAAGCTCTCGCCGGCGCGGAAGGTGGTCCTCCGAGGTTCCGCTTGCGCCGCCCCCTCACCCGCGCGCCCGCTGGGCGCGCCGCCCTCTCCCGCGTCGCGACGATCGCTGCGCGATCGCGCTGGGGGAGAGGGGACATTCTTCGGGGCCTCGATGATCGTGACCTCGCCTTCCAGCAGGATCATGAACTCGTTGACGCTGTAGGGGCCGCCCTTCTCGGTCATGGCGGTGCAGTCCCACACGCCTGCGGTGAGGCCGCGCGCCTTGTCCTCCAGATAGTAGTGCCCGCGCTGCACCGGCTTGCCGGCGGCGAGTGCCGAGGCCGGGATCTCCGGCCAGAGGGCGAGGCTGGTCGCGGCGGCGGTCCCGCCGGGGCCGAAAGGCTCGAGTTTCTGGATGCGGGGAGCGGTCATGGCGGGGCCTCCTGTCTATCGCGATGGGTGCGGCGCCCATGCTGGCGGAGAGCGGGCCGGGAGGCAATGGGGTGAAGAACGAGTGGGCTCACCACATCCGCCTTCGCTGAAGCTACGGCGGATATGGTGAATTTGCTTTTTCAACCCATGCCCCTTGTCCCGCCGGAAAACGTTCCCATATCCGCCTCCGCCCCGGGTTCTGCCCGGCAGCCTCGATGTTGGACATTGTCTATCGGAATATGGCATGCGCCGCTGGCGAGGCAGCACGGCGCCGCCGGCGGAGTGATTCCCTTGCATGGCATCGTTCCGCGAAATCGGGGTCCCTAGGAATCGTCG
>JBJXGL010000290.1:0-8020 GCA_046160365.1 Aestuariivirga sp.
ATCTTCATCTCGTAGGTGAGATCGCGCGTGACCTGGCAGACCTCATAGAGCCGTTGCAGGCCGAAGTGCGTTTCATGCGCCGCGATCTGGATAACGCTGTCGGCGCTTGTGTAGATGATGGGCTTGCCGGTTGTGATGTGTTCTTCGCCGTGGTCCTCGATCACTTCAATGCCCGAGGCATGGCGGAGCGAGAGGAAGCCGCGCAATTTGCAGCGCTTCGCAATTTCGTCGGTTAAGGCTTGAGGAAACGCGGGAATGGTGCGTGGGAAATAGCCCCAATCGAATTTGACGGGCGCGCCTGCGATTTCCCAATGCCCGGTGATCGTATCCTTGCCGCGCGAAACTTCCGTGGCATGTCCATAGCGGCCGATAAGCTTGATCTCGGGAAGCGGATTGCGTCCGCTTGCGCCTTTGGCCGCGAGGCCAAGGCCGAGCGAGGCCATGTTGGGCACGTTGAGCGCCATGTGATCGCAGATATGAACCAGCGTGTTGGCGCCTTCGTCGCCGAAGCTTACCGCATCCGGCGCGCCGCCGATGCCGAAGCTGTCGAGGATGACAAGAAAAGCGCGGCTCACGTCTTCGTTGCTCCTATGCGCTGGATGATGGCGGGCGTCTTTCGCGGCGCTTGACCGGGAGTGTACGCTTTTTCGACGATCGCCGCGGCGCGCGCATATCCATCTTCGTTGCGCGCGTGGATGATCGCAAGCGGATCACCTTTCGCAAGCGGCTGGCCTTTGCCCGCAAGCGACGTGAGACCCACCGCATGATCAATGGTGTCGCTCGCCACGCGGCGGCCTCCGCCGAGCTCGATGACCGCCAGCCCCAAGGCACGCGTGTCGATGCTTGCGACCTTCAATGCCCTCTTCACGGGCAAGGGACGAATGATGGGCGCTTGCGGAAGATGATCATTCACGCGCGAAACGAAGTCGGATGGCCCGCCAAGAGCCGACACCATGCGCTGGAAGCGTTCGACGGCTTCGCCCGTGTCGAGCGTCTTCTGAAGCATCGTACGTGCGCTTTTGTCATCACGTGCGAGCTTCGTGGAGACGAGCAATTCGGCGGAGAGCGCCATCGTAACCTCATGCAAACGCGGATCGCGATGCGCGCCGGTGAGATAGTCAACGGCGTTCTTCACCTCCACCGCATTGCCGGCAGCGGATGCCAGTGGCTCGTCCATATCGGTGAGCAAGGCGGTGGTTTTGAGGCCCGCGCCATTGGCAACGCTCACTAGACTCTGCGCAAGCGTTACAGCGTCTTTCTTCTTCGCCATGAACGCGCCAGAGCCAGTTTTGACATCGAGCACCAAATACTGAAGCCCGGCGGCGAGTTTCTTCGAGAGAATGGACGCGGTGATGAGCGGCACGCTCTCGACTGTCGCAGTGACGTCGCGGATGCCATAGAGGCGCTTGTCGGCGGGCGCGAGATCGGGGGTTTGGCCGATGACCGCAGCGCCTTCTTCGCGCACCACTTTGCGGAAGAGATCGAGCCCTGGCTGTGTCGTGTAGCCCGGCACCGAGTCGAGCTTGTCGAGGGTGCCGCCGGTGTGGCCCAAGCCCCGTCCCGAAATCATCGGCACATAACAGCCGCAGGCCGCGAGCATGGGGGCGAGCATGAGGGAGACGTTGTCACCGATGCCGCCGGTCGAGTGCTTGTCGACGACAGGGCCGGGCAGATCCCAGTTCAGCACCGTCCCGGAATCACGCATCGCTAGTGTCAGACCGACAGCTTCTTCAGCACTCATGCCACGGAAGAACGCCGCCATGGCAAAGGCGGCAACCTGGCCTTCGGAGATGGCCCCGCTGGCGAGGCCAACGATGAAGTTCTTCACTTCATCGCGCGAGAGCGGCAAGCCGTCGCGTTTCTTCCGAATGATCTCTTGAGGAAGCATGTCAGTAGGCCCTGCGGGGCTTTGAGTGAACGTGGTACGCCGTCGAACCTCTTCGTTGATCTTTTCGCGCAAGCCGGACTTTGTCAAGGACGCCGGAGGCGCCGCTGCGCGGTCGCGCAAAGCGAGATCCTTGACAAAGTCCGGCTTGCGCGAAGCCTTGCAACGAAGAGGTTCGACGGCTTCTTCCGTCAACGGGTCACTTTGCGGCAAAGAATCTCGTGAGCAGCCGCGTCATGTTGCCAAGCGCTTTCGCTCCCTCGCGCTTGGTTTCCTCGTGGCTTGGAGATGCGCCTTCGATGCCTGCGGCGAGATTGGTGATGACCGAAAGTCCTGCGACTTTCATGCCGTAGCGACGCGCCATGATTGTTTCGGGGACTGTCGACATGCCGACTGCCGTGCCGCCAAGTTTCTGGAACATGCGGATCTCAGCGGGCGTTTCGAAGGAGGGCCCTGAATACCAGACATAGATGCCTTGCTTGAGCGCGATCTTTTCTGCTTTCGCTGCGGCGATGAGTTTTTTTCGTGTAGGGGGATCGTAGGCGTCGGTCATCGGCACGAAGTTTTCATCGCCATGCTGGCCGACAAGTGGGTTCATGCCGGAATAATTGATATGATCGGTGATCAGCATGATCGAGCCGGGCCGCATGGTTTTCTTCAGCGAGCCCGCCGCATTGGTAAGGATGAGCGTCTCGATGCCGGCTTCCCTCAACTGCTCGATGACTGGCCGCATGACACCTGGATTGCCGCTCTCATATGGATGCGCGCGGCCTGCAAGTACCGCAACCTCCTTGCCGCCGAGCCTGCCCACGACGAGTTTGCCGGAATGACCTGAAATCTTGGGCACGGGAAAGCCCGGAAGATCCGTATACGGAATGACCAGCGGGTTCTCCACTCCATCGCCAATGCCGCCAAGACTGGACCCGAGGATGATGGCGGTTTTGGGAGAGCGGCCAGCCAGGCGGGAAGCAAGCGTCATTTCAAATTCTCCGGACCAAAGGAGGCGGGCAGCAGTTCGTTCAGTGTGAAGCTCTGGATGAGCTTTCCGCTTTCACCATAACAGTGGATCGGCACATCGCCCGCAGCGAATTCGCGGATCTTCTGGCGGCAGCCACCGCACGGCGTACAAAGCGTCTCGCCATTGCCCACCACCACTACTTCCGAAATGCGCTTCGCGCCTGACACAACCAGCGCCGCAATCGCCGAACACTCGGCGCACCAGCCCTGCGGATAGGCGGCGTTCTCTACGTTGCAACCGGCATGGATGCGGCCCGTCTCATCGCGCATCGCCGCGCCGACGTAGAACTTGGAGTAGGGCGCATGGGCATGTTTGCGCGCCGCCAGCGCCGCTTCGATGAGGTCGCGGCTCATCAGCGGTCTTTCGTATAGGGCAGACCGCTGGCGCGTGGCGGAATAGACTTGCCGATGAAGCCGGCGAGCAGCACCACTGTCAGCACGTAGGGCAGCATGTTGATGAACTGCACCGGCACTTCTAAGGTCCCGAGCTTTACGCCCTGCAAACGAAGTCCGACGGCTTGCAGGTAGCCGAACAGCAGGCAGGCCCACATGGAGGGCCAGGCGCGCCAGTTGGCGAAGATCAATGCGGCGAGCGCCATGAAGCCCCGGCCGCCCGACATGTCGCGCACGAAGCTTCCCTGCAAAGCGACGGAAAGATAAGTGCCCGCGAGGCCGCAGAGGATGCCTGCGAGGATGACGGCCTTGTAGCGGAGCAGGGCAACTGAGATGCCCGCGGTATCAACTGCGTGGGGGTTATCGCCAACCGCGCGGAGGCGCAGGCCGAAGCGGGTTTTGGCCAGCGCCCACGCGGTCAGGATCACCGCCGCGAACGCGACATAGACAAGCAGCGAATGGCCCGAGACGATTTTCAGATAAGGCCCGATCAGCGGAGTGCCGCTCAAGAGATCGAAGCCAGGCAGATTGATGATCGCGAACTGCGCCTCGAAGGGTATGGGCGGCGTGCGGCCGCCTTCCTTGTACCACTCGTTGCCGATGACCACGGCAAGGCCTGCGGCGAGCATGTTGATGGCAACGCCCGACACCACTTGATTGCCGCGCTGATTGATCGAGGCATAGCCGTGCACCAGTGCGAATCCGACAGAGACGAGTACTGCCAGCAACATAGCAAGCCAGGCATTGCCAAGCGAAGCGGCGGCGGCTGCCGCAACGAAAGCCGAGATCAGCATCTTGCCTTCAAGCCCGATGTCGACAATGCCGGAGCGTTCCGACCATAACCCAGCTAGGCAGGCGAGGATCAGCGGCACCGACATGCGGATGGTGGAGGACAAGGTTTCGGGGCTGAAGAAGATGTCGAACATCTCAGTCCTCCGGCTTGAAGAAAAGAGCGGTGAGCCAGGGCCGGAAGGCCTGTTCGAGCGCGCCCATGAAGAGAATGATCAGGCCCTGGATCACCACCACCATGTCGCGGTTGATCTGGGCCTTGGCGAAGGAAAGTTCGGTACCGCCCTGATAGAGAAGGCCGAAGAGCAGAGCGGCGAGCACGATGCCGAAGGGGTGATTGCGGCCCATCAGCGCCACTGCAATCCCAACGAAGCCAGCACCCTGTACATATTCAAGAAGCAGGCGGTGCTGCGCTCCCAGCACTTCATTGACGGCGACGAGTCCCGCAAGTCCGCCCGAAACCGCCATCGCGATCATGATGATGCGCTGCGGCTTGATGCCGGCGTAGATCGCAGCATTGGTGTTGGAGCCCACCGCGCGGATTTCGTAGCCAAGTTTGGTGCGCCAGAGAAAATACCAGACAGCCCACGCCACAAGGAACGCGAGCAGCACTGTGAGGTTGAGAGGGGATGAGGGCAGGCGATACTCGAAGAGTCCCATGGAGAGTTCGCGCAAGTTTGGAATGTAGGCTCCGCTCAGATCGAGTTGCTGGAAATCGAAGGCGCCGATGTTGCGGCTTTCCACCGCCATCTTACCGACGGGGCGGAACCAGTAATTGATGAGATAGACCATCAGACTCGCGGCGATGAAGTTGAACATGATGGTCGTGATGACGATGTGGCTGCCGCGTTTCGCTTGTAGGTAACCCGGCACGAAGCCCCACACCGCGCCAAACAATGCCGATGCGACAATGGTCAGCGGAATGAGTATGGGCCAGGGCAGAAACTCGAGTCCAAGCCCGACCATCGCAGCGCCGAGTCCTGCGAAGTAGGCTTGGCCTTCGCCGCCGATATTGAACAGCCCGGCGTGGAAGGCGACCGCAACGCAAAGTCCGGTGAAGATGAAGTTGGTGGCGTAATAGAGCATGTAGCTCCAGCCCTTGATCGAGCCGACAGCGCCGTTGAGCATGATTCCCAGCGCTTCGAGTGGATTCTCGCCGATCAGGAGGAAGACCACTGATGTGGCGACGAGCGCCAGAAGCAAATTGAGCAGCGGAATGAGGCCGAGATCGACCCAAGCCGGAAGTTCGCCCTTGCCGCCCATTACGCCGCATCCTTGCTGACACCGGCCATGAGCAGCCCGATGTCGCGTTCGTCGGCATCCGGACCGCGCTCGCCCATTACCTTGCCGGCGAACATCACGACAATGCGGTCGGAGAGCGAGCGGATTTCGTCGAGTTCGACCGATACCAGGAGGATCGCCTTGCCGGAATCGCGCAACTCGATCAGGCGGCGGTGAATGAATTCGATAGCGCCGATATCGACGCCACGCGTCGGCTGGCCGACAATGAGCAGATCCGGATTGCTCTTCATCTCGCGCGCGATGATGAGTTTCTGCTGATTGCCGCCAGAGAATTTGGCGCTCTTGAGGAAGGGATCGGGCGGGCGCACGTCGAACTCTTCCATTTCCTCTTTGGCGCGCGCGATCACCTTGCCGCGGTCGAGCCGGAAGCCATGACCTAGCGCTTCCGTGCGGTGCCAGCCAAGCACGGCGCTTTCGCTTGCATCGAAGGATTTGATGAGTCCGCGATTCTGCCGATCTTCGGGGATATGAGCGAGGCCTTCGGCGCGCACATGCGCGGGATCGCCGAGGATGCCGATATCCTTGCCTTCGAAAATGATCTGGCCCGATGTGGGCCGCGTGATGCCGGCGATGCAATCGAGCAGTTCCGACTGCCCGTTCCCGGAGACGCCGGCGATGCCGACGATTTCGCCGTTCCGCACATTGAATGAGACATTGTCGACGCGGGCGATGCCCTTCCTGTCTTTCCAGGTGAGGTTCTTGATATCGAGCACGACGTCGCCTGGCGTCGCCGGCTTCTTGTCGACGCGGAGTAGCACGCTGCGGCCGACCATCGCTTCCGCAAGCTCGCCCACATTGGTGTTCTTGGTCTCGAAATTCGCCACCACTTCGCCACGCCGCATGACGGTGACGCGATCGGTGATCGCCATGATCTCGCGTAGCTTGTGGGTGATGAGGATGACGGTTTTGCCCTCGTCGCGGAGCTGGCCAAGGATGCGGAAGAGATGATCGGCTTCATCGGGCGTCAACACGCCTGTTGGCTCGTCCAAAATCAGGACATCCGCGCCCCTGAACAGCGCTTTCAGGATTTCGACGCGCTGCTGAAACCCCACCGGCAACTCGCCGATCACTGCGTCGGGATCGACATCGAGTTCGTACTCGTGCGCAAGGCGGGTGAGTTCGGCGCGCGCGCGCGACAGGGCAGGGCCGATCATGGCGCCGCCTTCGGCACCCAACACCACGTTTTCGAGAACCGTGAACGGATCGACAAGCATGAAGTGCTGGTGCACCATGCCGACGCCGAGAGAGATGGCGTCGGTCGAGGTTTTGATGCGGACAGATTGGCCCTTGATTTTGATTTCGCCCTTGTCGGCGTGATAGAAACCAAAGAGGATCGACATCAGCGTCGATTTGCCGGCGCCATTCTCGCCGATGATGCCGTGGATTGAACCTTGGGCGATCGAGAGGTTCACATCCTTGTTGGCGTGCACCGGCCCGAAGCGCTTGTCGATGCCGATGAGTTCGATGGCGGGAGTCATGGACGTCCTCTCCCGCACATCGGGAGAGGAGGGGCCCCCATCGCGCAAGCGATGGGGCAAGTGAGGGCAAGTGTTGTACGTCCCACGCTCGATCCCAGTGTTCTGACTTCCCCTCGCATTTCCCGCGCCGCCTGGGCGGCGCGGGGCCCCTGTCCTCTCCCGCATGCGGGAGAGGGTGTTGTTACTCAGCCGGGCACTTGTTGTCCGACATGTAGTCGTGGACCTTGATGGTCCCGGCGATGATGTCGGCTTTGGCTTTCTCAACCGCCGCCGCTATTTCAGGTGTCACCAGCGCCTTGTTGTGTTCGTCGACGGCATAACCGACGCCATCCTGTGCGAGACCCAGCGCCTGGATGCCTGGAGTGAAGGTGCCGTCCTTGCCGGACTTCATGACATTGTAGACCGCAACGTCCACGCGCTTCAGCATCGAGGTGAGGATTTTGCCGGGATAGAGGTAGTTCTGGTTGGCATCAACGCCAATGCCAAGCGCTCCGCCTTCGGTGGCTGCTTTGAGCACGCCGAGGCCCGTAGCGCCCGCCGCCGCATAGACCACGTCGGAGCCCTGCGACATCTGGCCCTTGGTGATCTCGCCGCCCTTCACCGGATCGTTCCAGGCCGCACCCGTGTCGCCGGTCATGTTCTGAATCACTTTGGCATCGGCCTTGGCGGCTTTGACACCTTGCACATAGCCGCAAGCGACTTTGCGGATCAGCGGAATGTCCATGCCGCCCACGAAGCTGACCGTGCCGGATTTCGACGCCATGCCGGCCATCACGCCGACAAGGTAAGAGCCTTCATGCTCGTTGAACACGATCGACTGTACGTTCGGCAAATCGACCACCATGTCGACGATGGCGAATTTCAGATCCGGATATTCCTTGGCGACCTTCTCGACGGCCGCGGCCTGTGCAAAGCCTGCCGCGATGATCGGCGAATAACCCTGATCGGCGAAATTGCGGATCGCCTGTTCGCGCTGTGCCTCGTTGGCGATTTCGAACTCGCCATAAGCAACGCCGGTCTCGGTCTTGAACTTCTCCGAGCCGTTATACATCGACTCGTTAAAGGACTTGTCGAACTTGCCGCCGATATCGAAGACGATGGCCGGCTTGTCGTCCGCGGCAAACGCCGACGCCGCCATCATGGCCGTCACCGCGGC
>JBJXGL010000291.1:0-4618 GCA_046160365.1 Aestuariivirga sp.
ATTTCGCCGCTGCCCATTTGTAATTGCATGTCCTCAGTCTCTCCCCGCAAACGCTTGCGATTTGGAACCTGATGCATTTTCCGCTCTTCGACGAGGGCCCGCAAAGGCCTTCAAGCTAGTGCCCCTACAATAGGCATCGAATCGCAAACAATGCACCCCTGACTTCAACGAATGATTTACGCTGTGGCGAGTGTGACCCAGTGGTCCTGAACACTTTCTGAACGAGACCGAAGGAATTTTGGGGACCCGCCCCGGCGAGCGGTTCGTTAACCAGCGGAACGTGGCCTCAGGCTGGCGCCAGTGGGGCAATCCACCGTTCAATTCTTCACAAATTGTTGCGCCGCCGAAACAGGTTTTCCTACCGTCCCGACGCACCTGCGGCAGCGCCTTGATTGAACCGGCCTTTCGCCTCTGCTACCCCACGGTTCCCTTGAAAAGGATGTGATCGATGATCCCCCGTTACTCCCGCCCCGAGATGACCCGCATCTGGGACCCCGAGACACGTTTCCGCATTTGGTTCGAGATCGAGGCCCATGCTGCCGCCGGTATGGCCGAGATCGGCATGATTCCGAAAGAGGCGGCTAAGGCCATCTGGGACAACGGGTCGCGGGCCAAATTCGACGTCGCTAAGATCGATGCCATCGAGGCCGTCACCAAGCACGACGTCATCGCCTTCCTCACGCACTTGGCGGAGTTCATCGGCCCGGACGCACGCTTCGTGCACCAGGGCATGACGTCCTCGGATGTGCTCGACACATGTTTGAGTATCCAGCTCGTGCGTGCCGCCGATCTTCTCATTGCGGATATCGACCGCGTGCTTGCCGCTTTGAAGACGCGCGCGTTCGAGCATAAGAACACCATTACCATCGGCCGCAGCCACGGCATCCACGCGGAACCGGTCACCTTCGGCCTGAAGCTCGCTTACGCTTATGCCGAGTTCGCGCGCTGCAAGGAGCGCATGGTGCTCGCGCGCAAGGAAGTCGCGACCTGCGCGATCTCTGGCGCCGTCGGCACCTTCGCCAATATCGACCCGCGCGTTGAAGTGTATGTGGCTGCAAAACTCGGCCTCGTACCCGAACCGGTTTCGACCCAGGTTATTCCGCGCGACCGGCACGCCATGTATTTCGCCACGCTCGGTGTCGTGGCGTCGTGCATGGAGCGCTTGGCCATCGAGATCCGCCACTTGCAGCGCACGGAAGTCTTGGAGGTCGAAGAATTCTTCTCAGATGGCCAGAAGGGTTCATCCGCCATGCCGCACAAGCGCAATCCGGTTTTGACCGAAAACATCACCGGCCTGGCGCGCATGGTGCGCGCGTACGCGTTGCCCGCCATGGAGAACGTGGCGCTGTGGCACGAGCGCGATATTTCGCACTCAAGCGTCGAACGCATGATAGGGCCCGATGCGACGGTAACGCTGGACTTCGCTTTGAATCGCCTTGCGGGCGTGATCGAGAAGCTCGTCGTTTATCCTTCGAACATGAAGAAGAATTTGGACAAGCTCGGGGGCCTGCACAATTCGCAGCGCGTGCTTCTGGCTTTAACGCAAGCCGGCGCGTCGCGCGAGGACGCTTATTCAATAGTCCAGCGCAATGCCATGAAGACCTGGGAGCACGGCGCGGACTTTCTGACAGAGTTAAAGAACGACAAGGATGTCGTCGCGCTGGTTCCCGCCGCCGCCCTCGAAAAGATGTTCGACCTCGGCTATCACACCAAGCACGTGGAGACGATATTCAAGAGGGTGTTTGGGTAGGGGGTGCGCACAGAGCGCTCACGCCACTTTCGAAACCAGCCTTTTCACAGAAATCTTCGCCGCCCGTCTTCGCACCTCGGCCAAATCGAAGGCCATCTGCATCCGAAGCCAGGTATCGGCACTCGTGCCTATCGCCTTCTCAAGCCGGAATGCCATCTCGGGGCTCACGGCCGAGGTGCCATTCAAAACCCGATAGAGCTGCTGGCGCGTGACGCCGAGGCTGCCGGCTGCTTCCGCCACCGTTAGCCCCAAGGCCTCGATGTCGTCCTTCAACAGGCGGCCAGGATGGGCGGGTGATTTCATCGGCGGCATAAGGCCCTCGTTTCAGTGATAATCGAGGAAATCGACATCGTGCGCGTTTCCCTCCTCGAAGCGGAAAACTATGCGCCAGTTGGCCCTGACCGTAACTGCCCAGTAGCCTTTGAGTTTGCCCTTCAACGCATGCAGCCTCAGACTCGGACGACTTAAATCTTCAGGCTTATCCGCAGCCGAGAGAAGGGTCAGAATATCCCGGATGCGCTCAACCATTTCCGGCGGCAACAACTTCGGGTCGTCATCTTCAACGAGGCGCTTCAGACCTTTGTGCCGGAAGCTCTCGATCATGGTGAGATCGTAGCATGTAATGTTACATGCGTCAATGCGATCGCCTGGAGGCGCCGTTCGCCGTATTTCTCACAGCGCCGGACTTCGGCTATCACACAAAGTATGTTGAGGCGATATTTAAGAGGGTTTTTTGGTAGGGGGTGCTGCAATATTACCAAGCTTCTAATCTAGAAGTGCGTAATGGCAGAACACGATAACCAGCCAGACCAAAATCGTAAGCGGTGGTAGTGCCAACGCCAGCCTCATGCCATTTCGATGAGCGTACTTTGCGCCCCCGCCCGTGATATCGGGCAATCTCGGATGCTTGGCATCTTTGGCGCCCAGGATTTGGCCCTCCCATTTATCGCGTAGCGCATCGATTGCATTCCGCGCTGCGAGTAGCGAACTCATTGAAGTTGCGGCAGAGATTATCCCGAACGTCGCCACTAGGCCCGCCAGCACATCATCGTACCCAATATTTGAGCCATCCAAAATGACTGATTGCATGGTCTGCTGAAACTGAAGAGATTTAAGTTCTTTAAGGCTTTCAATATTAAGGGCCGCATAACCACCAAATAAAACCGATTGAACGGAGAAATATCTGCCAAGCCGGCCTGATATTAGCTCATCTTCATGGATGATGTAGGCTCGATAAATTTCGAACAGATCCCATAAGTTTTTCTCGCCCTCTGAAATCTGCACGATCAACGCCCCCAAACTTGCCAAAACCGGCGGACATTAGCATTTCCGCATCGGCCACGGTCAAGGGCGCAATGCACAGCCACCCCGGCGTCTGAAATGCGCGGCCGCGCATCTCTAGGACTAGGCCGGGGCCCACGGCAAGCGTCCGCGCATATCTAGCCGCGATGCGGCACCGCTGCGAAGCAACTACGAGAGTCATTGTGCTGAAGCTCGGCTGGGTCCCGGCCCGAGACACGATCCGGCGCAGCCGCGCGGGATCGTGGCCGGGATGACGGTGGTGGGGAGGCGCCAAGGCAAAGAAACGTAGCAACCGTCTTGACTGCCAAGATATCCCAACGCTGTCATCCCGGCCGGAAGGAGCGCACGTGTGCGGTCCTGGAGAGCCGGGACCCAGACTTTTCAGTATGAACACTATTTGCTTTGTTCGATGGGTCCCGGCTCTACAAAATTGCGCATGCGCAATTTCAACCTGCTGGCTTGGCTTCGCCAAGACGGCCGGGATGACATTTGAGCAAGCGGAAAACGCCGCGCTGACGCTCGGCTCTATCGACCGCAACATTCGCTTCTTCGCGTTGCGGGCACCCCCGCGCCGCGCTAATCTCCCCCCATGACCGGCTTTTCCGAAGACCCGCAAGCGCCGTATGGCGCCCCCCGCGACAGCAAAGCGTTTCTGCACTGGGCAGAACAGCAGGAAGGCCGCTTCGAGTTCAAGAATGGGCGCATCGTTTGCCTCACACCGAATACCAAGCGGCACAGCCGGATTTTGACCGACTTCGCGATGACGCTCCGGCGCCAGTTGGATCCAGACAAATGGGACGTCCTGCCTGCGTGCTTCGCGGTCGAGATTTGCGACGATATTCGCTGCCCCGATGTTGTCGTTGAGCGGCGTTCGACGGACGGCAGCGAAGTTTCCACTTCCACACCAAACGTCTTGGTGGAAGTTCTGTCGCTCAGCTCGCTTTATCGCGACAAGTTCGAAAAACTCGCCGAATACACAAGCCTTGCCTCGCTTGAATGCTACATCGTCGCGAGCCAGGACGAACCGATTGTTTGGGTCTGGCAGAGAGACGCCGCGACGCGTGCCTTCCCAAAAATTCCAAACGAGATCGGCGACCGCGACGGCACAATCGAGATTTCAGCATTAGAACTTTCACTGCCGCTTTCCGAACTGTTTCGCGCAATTCTCTAGGCCGCGCACGGCGGCGTTTTGATTTCTGCCTCTCACAACCGGCAACCGCGATGCCGGGCAAAGGATCACTTCAATGGTCAGCGAGCCCGGCGCCACGAACCAAGCAGCGGCGGCCGATGAAACAGCCTCGCGGATCGCTTTCAAGCCGGACACGCTGCGGCGCGCGGCTGTAACGGCGGCGGTGCTCACCATCGCGGCGCTGCTCTCTTATGTCCCGGCGCCCGGTCTTTCACCCGATGCCATTACTCACCTGGCAACGGCAACGGGAGACAGCGCTGCCTTCGCAGTCTCGCGACTATCGATTGTTGCCCTCGGTCTCAGCCCGATTCTGTCGGCGCTCATCGCAGGCGAAGTTTTGAAGTTAGCCGCCCCGCCGCTCTACGGCCTCGAACACG
>JBJXGL010000292.1:0-7919 GCA_046160365.1 Aestuariivirga sp.
CCCATGCTGGGGTTCTGGGTGCAGCGGATCGGCGACATGGTGTAGTCGCCGGTCACACAGATGTTGCAACCGATGCATTCGCGAATATCGTCGATACGGCCTTCCTCGATCTTCTTCGGCAGGAAGGGATCGGCAATCGAGGGGCGTGCCGCGCCGATCATGTCCATCAGGCCACTCTTGATGACCCGCACCATCGAGTCGGGAGAGGTATAGCGGCCAACGCCCACAACCGGCTTGGTGGTCAGCGCCTTCACGCCCTTGATATAGGGCTCCTGAAAGCCTTCTTCGGCAAAGCGCGAGGTTTGCGAGTCATATTGCCAGCTCGAGAGGCACAAGTCCCAAAGATCGGGCAGTTCCGCCATGAGGCCGATGGCGTCCATGACTTCGGCGGGTTCCAGGCCGCCGGTCACACCTATCTCCGACATCGATATGCGTACCGGCACGGCGCAGGTGGCGCCAACCGCGTCCTTGGTATCCTCGATCACCTCGCGCAGCAGCCGCGCGCGGTTTTCCAGCGATCCGCCATATTCGTCGGTGCGCCGGTTGGTGGCGCGGGAGAGGAACTGCTGGAAGATACCGAGACCATGGCCGGCATAGACGTAAACAAGATCGTATCCCGCCTTCTTGGCGCGCAACGCCGCGGCGCGGTGGGCGAGGCGCAGGTTCCTGATGTCCTGCTTGTCCATGGCGCGGGCGTGCACGGGGTCGTCGAAGTAGCTCGATGCCGGACGATCGCTGGGCGCGATTGGAATCTCCCGGCTCCACAGATTGACCGCCGTTCCGCCGGAATGACACAGCTCGATACCCGCAAGGGAGCCGTGAGCATGTATGGCATCGACGATATGAGAGTGGACCGGAATGTCCTGGTCGCTCCACAGCCGCAGTTCGACGTAAGGCGTTACATCGGCGGTCGGATGAATCTCGACCATCTCGGTGCAGACCACGGCCCAGCCACCCTCGGCTTTGACACCCCGCATGGCCGCCAGAGCGGAAGGATCGCGCCAGCCCATGCCGTTGCAATGCGGCACCTGGTAGAAGCGGTTGCGGGCAGTGACCGGCCCGATGCGGACCGGTTCGAAGAGTCTGTCGTAGCGGGGATCGCGCGGCGGGGAAGCAGGCATGAGCCAAAGTCGCACGGGCGGATCAAAAGTAGCAAGCGGCGAGATGCTGCACTGCGAAAAAGTTGCGCGCTTACAACGCCCGGACGAATTGACCCCAGGTCCTGACTTTTCCAGTTTTCAAGGCCCTGCCGCAGTGGCTAAACTTTGGGCAACAGGGGGGTTGGGGCAATGAAAAAACAGATTCTGGCGATATCGGCGGCGGTTGCCGCTTTGGTGGCCGTTTCGGGAAGCGCATTTGCGGCAGGTTTCTCTATCCGCGAACAATCGGCCGAGGGTCTCGGCAGTTCTTTCGCCGGCATCGCGGCGGGAAGTCACGGGTTATCCTCCATGTACTGGAACCCAGCCACCATCTCGCAGCACAACGAGCAGGGCTATATCTCGGAAAGCAACATCTCGCTGATCCTGCCCTATTCGGAGGCGAAAGACGGCGTGGGACCTCCCGGTGCGGATCCGGACAGCGGAAACATCGGTGTTCTGGCGCTGGTGCCCGCGTCTTACTCCGTGTACGGACTAACGGACGACATTACTTTGGGTCTTGCGATCAACGCCCCTCTCGGCTTGGCCACGAAGACGGATGTTTGGGCCGGCTCGCCGCATGGATCGAGTTCCGAAGTCTTCACACTCAATGTGAATCCCAATGTTGCTTACAAGATCGGCGACATGCTCACGGTCGCCGTGGGCGTTCAGGGTGAGTACATTGCGGTTGATCTGGAATCGGAAACGCCTGGCGGCGCACAGTTTTTCGGCGGCGAGGCCGATGACATCGCCTTCGGATTCACCGCCGGCCTTCTTTTCGAACCCATGGACGGCACCGAAATTGGCGTCGGATTTCGCTCATCCATCTCGCACAAACTGAAGGGGGACGGCTTCCTCACTCTTGTTGGCTTCGACGACGACATCTCGGCCAAACTCAAAACGCCGGAAGTCGTGACGCTCGGCATCAAGCAGGAAATCACCGACGAATTCCGGCTCATGGCGGGCGTCGAGTGGGCGAATTGGAGCCGGTTCAAGGCGCTCGACATTATTCGCGACGACACGGGCGGCATTCTCGCCTCGACACCGCAGGATTGGGACGACTCCTGGTTCTTCTCGATTGGCGGCGAGTATGATTGGACCGACGAACTGACGGTGCGCGCTGGATTCGCCTATGAGGATTCGGGCGTTCCTGACTCCACCCGCACGCCGCGCGTGCCGGACAACGACCGCTACTGGGTGTCGGTCGGTGCGTCCTACAAACTGAACAACTGGCTGACCGCGCATGTTGCCTACAGCCACATCTTCGTTGAGGACGGCAGCGTGAATCTTCCCGCCGGCGGCCTGCCGCCACTTTCGGCGAATTTCGATCAGCACATCGACATCGTCTCGGCATCGGCGACGATCGATTGGTAGGCGCCTCCGCTCTTCCCATTTTCGCCGACATCGAGGCGGCGGCGAAACGCATCGAAGGGTTTGCCGTCGAGACTCCGCTTTTGGAGTCGAGGAAGCTGAACGCCATCGTGGGCGGGCGCATTCTGCTTAAGCCCGAATGCCTGCAGCGCACCGGCTCGTTCAAATTCCGCGGCGCGTGGAACGCCGTCTCCAAGCTCAAGAAAAGCGGCGCTGCCAAGGCGATCGTGGCCTTCTCCTCCGGCAATCACGCGCAAGGGGTGGCCGCCGCCGCGCAGATCGCGCGGCTGCCCGCCATGATCGTGATGCCGTCCGATGCTCCCGCGATCAAGATCGCGAACACACGCGATTATGGCGCGGAGGTGGTGACCTACGACCGCGTGAAGGAAAGCCGCGAAGAAATTGCAGCGCTGATCGCGAAGGAGCGCCATGCGGCGATTGTGCCACCATTCGATCATCCCGACGTGATCGCGGGGCAGGGAACCTGCGGACTGGAACTCATTTCGAAGGCGAAGGCACTCGGAACCGATATCGACGACATCGTCGTGTGTTGTTCCGGCGGCGGTTTGACAGCGGGGATTGCGCTGGCGGCAGAGGCGCTATCGCCGCGCACGCGTGTCCACACCGCGGAGCCGGAGGGCTTCGACGACTATGCGCGCTCGCTCTTGAGCGGCAAGCGCGAGCGCAATGCGGCAAATGCGGGCTCGATCTGCGATGCGCTGTTGTCGCCAACCCCCGGCGAGCTGACCTTCGCCATCAACAAGCCGCGGCTGGGACCGGGTTATGCGGTGAGCGATGCGGAGGTGCGCGAGGCGATCCGCTTCGCGTTCGAGACTCTGAAATTGGTGGTCGAACCAGGCGGAGCCGTTGCGCTGGCGGCGGTGCTGACGGGAAAGATTCCGGCAAAGAACCGCGCCATCGGCGTAGTCCTCTCCGGCGGCAACATCGACGCCGCGCTGATGGCGGAGATACTGCGCGGCTGATCAGGCCGCCGTTTCGGAGGCTTCTCCGCCGGGCAGCGGAATGTCCGGCGTTTCCGACGATTTCACGATCACGATGCGCGGGCGTTCATTTGCTGGTTTGGGTGGCGGCGTGGCGGGTTCGAACTCGGGAAGAGATGGCGGAGCAGGTGCTACAGCCACGGGCGTTGGTGGAGATTCAAGTTCGCCAGTCTGCGAGGCTTCGGCAGCTTCGCTCGCGGATACGCGGCGGATGATCAGGCGGGCGCCTTTGGGTTCATCGGCGCGCTCGATTGCCGTCGGCGCGGGTTTGCGCTCGACAACCGCGAGCGGAGCCGGCGGCGGCGCCGGAAGCGGTGGCAGCGGATCCTTCGGCGCTTCGAAAATCTCTTCGTCCTGCCGGAAGAAAGGAAGGTGATGGGCTTCGAGCTTCACGGGCTCTTTGGCCGGCGCGGCAGGTGGAGCGCCGGGCAAAGTAGCATCCGGCAGAACGTATTGAGCCGGCGCGTGCGATCCCAGCGCCAGTTGGCTCATGAGGTTCGAGAGCCGTGCAACACGACGCGCCAGGAGGTCGTGATTGGCCTGAAGGTTTTGAAGCGACTCCACCACATTGGGCAGCGTGCTTTCAGCGCCGGATTCCCGCGACTTCGCGACGATATCCTGCAAATCTTCGATGCGTGCGCCGAGCGCACCTGCGCATTCGCGCGCCTGGACCGCGAGTTTGTCGAACACTGAACTGTCGTCCGCCCATTCGCCGCCGCCCGCCAGCTTGTTGTTGCGGATGCCGGCTATCTCGCGCCGCGCGCTCAGAATCTGGAACGCCGTTTCGGACGCGTTCAGATTGCTCGCTGAGACCGTGAGCGCCATTTCGAGCTTGCGGATCGCCTGCATGATGTCAGTCGTGTCACTCGATTTTGTGCGCCTGACCAGCTCCTCGAGGAACCAGCGGCCCCGGCGCGTCTCCTGAACCGCGGCTTCGATCTCCTCGAAGCTCTCGCCCAAGCGGTCCTCTCCTATCGACGGCATACGCAACTCCACACACCCACCCCCGCGCCGCGCGCAAAGGTCCCCTACGGCAAATATCGTGGAAAGTGGTGAACGATTGGTTTAGCGGGGAAGCGTTATCTGTCTCACAGCCATGCCCTCCCGAATAGCCCACCTCAAGATTTCGCTGTTCTATGCTTTCCTGTCGCTCGGCATGGGCGTTCAGCTGCCATTTTTGCCGCTTTGGCTGGGGGGCAAGGGCCTGAGCGCTTCCGAAATCGGCATTGTTTTCGCGGGGATGACCGCCAGCCGCATCTTCGCATCGCCGCTCGTGGCGCTTGCCGCCGACCGCTACAACAACCGGCGGGCGATTATTATCCTGTGCTGTTTCCTGTCCTTCGCGAGCTATCTCGGCCTGGCTCTGGCAAGCGGCTTTTGGCCGATCTTTGCGCTGGCGGTTGTTGCCGGGGCGGCGTTCGCGCCGGTGTTTCCGTTGGGCGAGGGCTTCGGCATCGACGGCAGCAAGGAGTATGGGCTCGACTACGGGCGGCTCCGCCTCTGGGCTTCGCTCAGCTTCCTGGCGGGAAGCCTGCTATCGGGTGCCGCCCTGCAAGTGGTTCCGATCTGGACAGTGATTTTCATGATCGCGGCGGCGCAAGGCGCGCTGGCGCTGGTTACGCTGTCGCTTCCGCCCGATGTGCCGAGGCGCGAGGAGAGTGTTTCGAAGGGCTCTGGAGGAATGACCGCTCTGTTTGCGGGTAGCACTTTCGTCATCTTCCTGCTTGCGACTGGCCTTGGCCAGGCGAGCCATGGACTGCTCAATGCCCTGGGTTCCGTGCAATGGCAGAACCAGGGTTTCAATGCCTTCACCATCGGGTGCTTCTGGGCGGCGGCCGTTCTCGGCGAAGTGCTTTTCTTCGTATTCGCGCGCAGGGCATTCATCCGGCTGGGCGCCGTCAATCTGATTGCCGCGGGTGTCGCGGGCGGACTGCTGCGCTGGATGATTCTGTCGCTGGAGCCTAGCCTGTTGATCACCGGCCTCTCGCAATTGCTGCATGCGGCGTCATTCGCCATGGTTCATTTAGGAACTATGCACTTCATTCAGTCGAATGTGCCGCGTTCGATGCGCAACACGGCGCAAGGCATTCATGCCGCGTTTTCCGGCGGCATGTTCATGGCGGCTACGATGTGGATGTCGGGGCCGCTCTACAACAGTCTTGGCGCTGGCGCGTTTCTGGTGATGGCGGCGATTTCGGCTGTGGCGCTCGGTTTCGCGCTCATGCTCGTGAGAATCAGCCCCAGAGCTCCGGTGTTGGCGGATACATGACGCTGCCCGCGTAATCGATGCCGGGCTTCCTGTCGCGCGCCAGCAAGAGCGGGCCATCGAGATCGATCACGGATGCAAACTGAGCGAGCAGCATGGCGGGCGCCATGGCGAGCGAGGTCGCCAGCATGCAACCCACCATGATGCGAAACCCGCGCGCTTCTGCTTCGCGCGCAAGCGCCAGAGCGGGCGTCAGCCCGCCGGCCTTGTCGAGCTTGATGTTGATTGCGCCGTACTTGCCCTGAAGCCTGTCCAAGCTCTCGATTCCATGCGCCGATTCATCGGCGCAGATGACGACGGGACTTTCGATCTTGGCCAGCGCTTCATCGTTCGCGGCAGGCATTGGTTGCTCGACCAGCTCGACGCCGGCATCGGCGCAGGCTTTGAGCATCTCCGGCAAATTCTCCGCGCTCCAGCCTTCATTCGCATCGACGATCAGACGCGATTTCGGCGCTGCCTTGCGAATGAGCTTCAAGCGCTCGGCATCACCTTCGGCTCCGAGCTTCAACTTCAAGAGCGGCCTGACGTTTGCGGCTTCGGCTGCCTCCGCCATGGCGCGGGGTTCGGCGAGGCTCAAGGTGTACGCGGTGACGGTTGGGTGGGGCTGGCGCAGCTCGGCTAGTTGCCAAACGGGTTTGCCCGCGCGTTTCGCTTCGAGATCCCACAGCGCGCAATCGAGAGCGTTGCGCGCGGCATAGAAGGGTAGAAGCTTCGAAATGCCATCTCGTTCGATGCCGGATTCGATTGTGCTGCGCGCGGCTTCAAGCGCCGCTTCGACACCATCGACTGTTTCACCGTAGCGCGAATACGGAACGCATTCGCCGCGTCCTTTCGCGCCATCCTGCTCCAATTCGACGACTACGACATCCGCGGTTGTCTTGCTGCCGCGCGAGATGGTGAAGCTGCCTTCGATCGGCCAGCTCTCGCGCCTGACGTCCAGCTTCATCAATTATTTCTGCGGCATGCGGCCGGTGGCTTCCGCGAGCATCACGTAGATCTTGCCTGACTCGGAGGCAAGGCAAGCTTCCACGAGATTCTCCCCTTGCGGCGAATCCGACACGACATCGAGAAACCGCTCGAACATCCGCACATAGGCATCCACACGGGTGCGCAGCGTGCGCTCGCTTTCGTAGCGCTCGCCGATTTCCTTCTGGCGGCGCTTGCCGCGCGCGGCGAAGAGCCAGTGCGTGTAAGCATCGCGCTCGCCCTTGTCGTAGCTCTTTTCGAGATCCTTTGGCAGTTCGCCTTCCAGCGCCTCGACAAGTTCACGCGCGGCGACATTGAGCTTGGCGATCAGCGCATCCATGTCACGCGTGGCGTTACTGGCAGCGGCGCGGGGCGCGCCAGACTTCACGAAGTCAGCCACATCACGGCTGCGCAACGGGGCCGGTGTGTTGCCGGGCCGCCGCTCCATCAGGTTTCCGAGGGCGCTACCCGTTCCGGACTGTGGAGCGGTGAACGGGGCGCCCTCAGATTTTCCCGGGGCGGATCTTTCGGAACTTCGTATGAGGCTCGCGCCAGGTCCCGAGGCGTCGAGGCCGCCAGCCTGGCGGCGCACCACTTCGGCCAGCGTATTGAGCGCCGCGATCTGGTCCGCCACGACGCGGCGCATGGCGTCGGCGTTGCTGCGGGTTTCCTCGGGCAGGTCCATGATGGCGCGCTTCAGTTCCGAACGCGCCGAGTCGATGTCCTTCACCACCTGCTGTGCGGTGATGCGCATGTCCTGTGCTGTCTGCTGGAAGTCGCTCGCGGTCGAGGACAGCATCTCGGACATTTGCGCCATGGCGCGCTCATGCTGCTCGCGCAGTATCCGCGAGGCTTGCGTGATCTGTCCGCCGGAACTGGCTTCGAGCTTGCGGATTTCCTGCTCGAGATTTTCGGCGGCGCGCGCCGACTGCTCGGCGATGACGCGGCTGATGTCCTTAGAGCGCTGCTCGGCGGAATTGAGCGAGTCCTCGATCGTCGACATGTAGTTCGACATGACCGAGTCGACTTCCTGGGCGCGGCGGCTGGCGTCGCCGATCAAGCCATCGAGCGCATCCTTGCGGTTCGCCAGCATGCGCTCCATCTCGTTGTTGAACTTGTCGACCGAGCTCGAGACGAGGCCCGATACATCTTCGAGCCGGTCGGCGATGCGGCTCGAGG
>JBJXGL010000293.1:0-7350 GCA_046160365.1 Aestuariivirga sp.
GGCGATGCGCTGCGCATAAGCAAGGGCTTACGCGCATCGCTCTCCGGGCGCTTCTTTCCAATCACAAACAGGGGTCAACATTGTACGCCGATACAGGGTCAACTTTGAAAGCCGATTGACACTCGGAAGCGGAAGGCGTTGAACTGGCAATGGAGCATGTCTCCCGCATGGCCGCGATGCATGCCGACGAAGCCACGCATTGGGATCGCCTTCACGAAGGCTGGCAGGTTGGCCGAGTCAATCACAGCGAAGCCTATGCCACGCTGGAAAGCTGCACCAATCAGGTTGAGAGCTATTTCAGCCGCCTTCGCCGCATGATCCGTGGCCAGCATCATTTCGTGTCAGCCCGCTACATGCACCAGTACGCAAACCACGCCACTTGGCTTGAAGATCACCGCCGCAAGTCGAACGGGGAACTGGCAGGTGAGGTTGCCAGACTGGCAATGGCGCATCCCGTCAGCCGGAACTGGAAAGGCTATTGGCAACGTAACGCTTTGTAAACCTTAACACATTTATGTGTGTTCCGTTGTAACTTGTTTGTGTGCTCGGCATGGCACATATTTATGATAGTATGAGACTGTGATAACGGTCACTTGCAATCCTATGGAACTGATGCTTGAACCGCCCGTTGTGGGGGCCTGGGTAACCGGGAGTATGGCTATGAACACGCTGCGACACCGCAATCATGAGTCGGATGCAATACCGCCAGAGGCGCTTGCGTATAGCGACGATGTCACAAAAGAAGCGGTTGAAAGCCTTCGCGACAAGGCTAGCGACGCCCTGAAGAAGGGTGAATGGCGCGTGTACGAAGGCGCGCGCAATGGGAAAACCACCTAGCTGGGTTCTTACTCCACCAGCCAGATTCGATATCGTCACCGTCTACTATCCAGAGCGAGGTTCGGATAAACCGGGGCCTGTATTGAGGCCCAGTCTCGTTATGGCGGTGTTCCAAGAACAATCGAGCAAAGCTTTTGCGTGTCATGTGGCGTTCGGGACAAAAAACCTCAAGCTGCTCGACCGTCAGCATTTGGACGTGATAGTCCAGAATGCGGCTCATTTGCGGCAGTTCGGGCTATACATCGCTACTCGTTTCGATCTGGACTACACGATCACCTTGCCTTGGACGGAGGAGTATTTTGGTTGTTGGAACGGCTTTCGAAGCCCGACAATCGGGAAGTTCACGGAGGATTACATCAAGGATTTCGCGTATCTAATGATGCGCCGCCAGTCTGTAACGCCAGACAACTAGATTTCCAAACCACCGCGCCACTGTCTTTCCCTGTTCTCACCAGCTTTGCTTGCCGCTCCCACCGCCGCAACACCTGCACCAACTTGTAGGTGATGGCCTTCCGCAAGTGCCGGTCGCCTTTGTCGGGCTGCTTGGCTTCAATGACGAAGGCTGCAACGTCTCGCGTTGACAGCGGCGCTTGTGCTTCGTTGAAAGCCTGCAATGCCAGCTTGGGCAGTTCATGCCGTGGAAATAGCCGGGAAAGGTTCATGTAGGCCGTGACGCGAACCCCTTCCGCTGAGATTGCCTTGATCGCAGCTAGGATGGCCGACAGGTCGCGCTCCGCCTGCTCTAGGTCTTGCCGCAAGCTACCGATGTAGGCTTCGATCTCTTTGCGCTTGTCGTGCAGGGTGCCTATGGTCTGGCGCTGGTCCATGGCGGAAAACTACCGCGAAGGGATTCACAAGTCTTGTTGCGCTTGATACATAAGGCCACAAAAGTCCTCCGAGCACGTCTGGCCGTCAGTTGCCATCTTTTCCGGCAGTTAATCGGGATACTTAGTCAGATAAGTCGATAAATTACAAAATCATCGACATATTCCCTTGACATGTACGCTGCATCGACATATTTGACTGGATATGTCGATGAAATGCAAAAGTATCGACATATCGCGATTGGATGATATGTCAAATGCCTTGGCAAGCCGACAGACCCTATAACGACCTTCCGCGCCTTCCCCCGCCTGATCACATCGAAACGCGTGCGGTTCTGAAACAGTGTATCGCCGCTCGCGCGACTCTCGCTGCGCTGAAACAGGCGGCGCTGCTCATTCCCAATCAGGGCATGCTGATAAACACTCTGCCGCTGCTCGAAGCCCGGGCAAGTTCCGAGATCGAGAACATCGTTACCACCAACGACAAGCTTTTCCGGGGAGCCGGAAGCGAAGACCAGGCCGATCCCGCGACCAAGGAGGCGCTACGTTACAGCCGGGCCATCTTTGAAGGATTCAATGCGCTTCAAACTCGCCCCATCAGCACAGGCATGGCGGAGCGCATTTGCTCCACTATCAAAGGCGTCGATATGCGGGTGCGCAATGTCCCTGGCACGGCGCTGGTCAATAGCGCTACAGGCGCCACGGTCTATACGCCGCCGGTTGGAGAGCCGTTGCTGCGCGATCTCCTTGCCAATTGGGAGACGTACATTCACAGCGACTCCTCGCTCGATCCGCTCATCAAAATGGCGGTGGCGCACTACCAGTTTGAAGCAATCCATCCATTCACAGACGGCAACGGGCGCACGGGCCGCATTCTGAACACCCTGTTTCTCATTCAGGAAGGGCTGCTTTCGCTTCCCATCCTCTATCTCAGCCGCTTCATCATCTCGCGCAGGACTAACTACTACCAGCTCCTGCAGGGGGTCACGAGCAAGGACGACTGGGAATCGTGGCTGATCTACATGCTCGAAGGTGTCGAGCAGACCGCGGAATGGACCAGCGCAAAAATCGCCGCGATAAATTCACTCGCGGGGGCAACTGCAATTTACCTTCGGCAACGGCTGCCAAAAATCTATAGCCATGAACTGGTCAATCTTATCTTCAAGCTTCCCTATTGCCGGATCGGCAATCTCGTCGAAGAGGGAATCGCCAAGCGGCAGACGGCGTCGGTTTATCTCAAGCAACTTGTCGAGGCGGGGGTATTGGCCGAGGCGGAAAAGGCGAAGGAAAAACTCTTCATTCACACCCGGCTGCTGCGGCTCCTGACAACGGAGAGCAATGATTTTGAACCGTTTTCTTGAACGGAAGCCAAAACCCTCCCGCTCCCGGAACAGCGTTGAATCCGCTCCAGCTCGTTCCTATCTACCCTTTGATCCGACACATTAATTCCCGTTCATTCGGAAAACTGTGATCTGCGTCACAGTTTCGTTCATCCCCGGTTCAGCAACCGGAGGATACAAGACGTATGAAAGGATGACTGCGAGCGTGCTTAGGGTATTTACATTCGTCGCGATTGCCGCGGCTGCATTGATTGCGGCCGAGCCTGTGCATGCGCAAAATCGCCCCACGTTCCGGCCCAACAAGGTGCGGGTGATGCCTGTCAGGCCGCGTTTGCAGAAGGTGCGGCCGCCGCTCCAGAACCTCACGGGAATCAAGCCGTCCCAGGCCGCAGCCTTCGCCCAGCGTCAGATGCCGGGCGCCAAGGTGGTTGGCGTGAAACGCTTGCCGGACGGCAATTATGCTGTCACTTTGCGCACCGACAGCGATGTGTCGCGCATCATCATCGACGGCCAGACCGGCTCGGCGATGTGAGGCGCGGTGCGATTTACGGATACACCTCATCATGCGCCTTCTTGTCGTCGAAGACGATCCGGACCTGAACCGCCAGCTCGTGGGCGCGCTGGGTGATGCGGGTTATGTGGTCGACACTGCGAAAGATGGCGAGGAGGGGCATTTTCTCGGCGATACCGAACCCTATGACGCGGTGGTGCTCGATTTGGGGCTCCCGGTGCTCGATGGCGTGAGCGTTCTCGAAAAATGGCGGCGCGCCGGAAAGAAAATGCCGGTGCTGATTCTGACGGCACGCGATCGCTGGAGCGACAAGGTTGCGGGCTTCGATGCGGGCGCCGACGACTACGTGGCGAAGCCCTTTCACATGGAAGAGGTGCTGGCCCGTGTGCGCGCGCTTCTAAGGCGCAGCGCCGGCCATGCCACCAGCGAGCTCGATTGCGGGCCGCTCTCGCTCGACACCAAGAGCGCGCGTGTGACCGTGAACGGTTCGGCGATCAAGCTCACCTCGCTCGAGTTCCGGCTGCTCGCCTATCTCATGCATCACAAGGGCAAGGTGATTTCGCGCACCGAGCTTGTCGAACATCTCTACGATCAGGACTTCGACCGCGATTCGAACACCATTGAAGTCTTCGTCGGCCGCCTGAGGAAGAAGCTCGGAGTCGACGTTCTGCACACGATACGCGGCATGGGCTACTGCGTGTCCGAGCCGGATAATGCGGGCTAACTCTCTCTCCTCACGACTCATTCTCTCCGCCGCCGCCGTCGCCATCGTCCTCTTGGTGGCCGCCGCGATTCTTCTCGACTTTTTGTTCCGCTCCGCTGTCGAGCGGAACTTCGATGCGCGGCTTGTCGCCGTTCTTGATGGGCTCACGGCGAATGTCGAACTCTCCGAAGATGGCTCGCCCGGCATGCAGAACCAGATCGCCGACACGCGCTTCTCGATTCCAAGTTCCGGCTGGTACTGGCAGGTCTCGCCGCCGCCGGAGAAGCAGGCGGCAATCCTCGTTTCCGAGTCACTTCTCGAACAAGCGCTCATGCCTGATGCCGCGCTCCTTGCCACTCGCGACAAGGATGGCGTGGCGAGTTTCTACCTCATCGACCCCACTGGCCAGCGGCTTCGCGCCATCGAGAAACGATTGAAGCTGTTCGGCGGAACGGATGACTATTCATTTCTGATCGCTGGAAACTTCGATGAGCTGAAAGCCGAAATCTCTGCCTTTCAGAGAGCCCTTTATCTGGTGCTCGGAGTGCTCGGCGCGGGGCTGCTGCTCGCCATTTTCGTGCAGGTGAAATTCGGCCTCAGGCCAATGGTGAGGATGCAGGAGAGCCTGACCGCCATCCGCGAGGGAAAGGCCGAGCGCCTCGAAGGCAACTTTCCAACCGAGATGCAGCCCGTCGCCGAAGAACTCAATCTGCTGATCCAGGCCAATACCGAAATCATCGATCGCGCCCGAACCCAGGTCGGCAATCTGGCGCATGCGCTCAAAACTCCGCTCAGCGTTCTCACCAACGAAGCGCGCGACAACAAGGGGCCGCTCGCCGCCAAGGTAACCGAGCAGACGCAAGTGATGCGCGATCAGGTGTCAATGTATCTCGACCGCGCGCGGCGCGCTGCACGGGCGCAGACGATAGGCTCCGTGACCGAGATCGAGCCGGTGCTGGCGGCACTCGGCCGAACGCTCATGCTCATCAACCAGGACAAGGGGACAGTGGTCGAACTTGCCGTATCTCCGGGATTGAAGTTCCGTGGCGAGCGCCAGGATCTTGAAGAGATGGCGGGCAACCTGATGGACAATGCCTGCAAGTGGTCGGCATCGAAAGTGTCGGTGAAAGCCGAGCCTGCGGAGGCTGCCGATGGCCGCCTATGGCTTGAAATCGAGGTGGACGACGATGGCCCCGGCCTTCCCGAGGACAAGCGTGCCGATGCCATGAAGCGCGGCAGAAGGCTCGACGAAAGCAAACCTGGATCGGGTCTCGGTCTTTCAATCGTCGCCGAAACCGCGGCCATGTATGGCGGCAGTCTGAGACTCGATCATGCGGCTGGCGGCGGATTGAGATCGGTGCTGAAACTCCCGGCCGTGTAATAGGAGTCCACCATGAGCGACCTCGAGCGCAACAAGCGCAATGTCACCGCGTTCTACGATTTGATGTTCAACAAATGCCGGCCGCGCGAGGCGATCGAGCTTTATGCGGGCGAGCGCTACATCCAGCACAATCCCGGCGTCGCGGACGGCAAGGACGGCTTCATCGCTTACTTCGAGGAGGCCGCGCGCGACTACCCCGGCAAGTTCGTGAGCTTCGAAAAAGTCATCGCCGAGGGCAATTACGTGGTGCTGCATTGCCGCCAGGAATGGCCGGGCGATCACACCTGGGCCGGCATTGATATTTTCCGCCTCGACGAAGCAGGCAAGATCGTCGAGCATTGGGATGTGCTTCAGGTCGTGCCGGAGACTGCAGCGAATGCGAACGGGATGTTTTGAACGTTCAGCCGGAGAAAATACTTCGCCCGGTAGATTCCATCGCTGTGGATGCAATTTAAAACTGTGTTAGATTGGAGTTGCTCCAGTCTGCCCGTCGATGCCGCTGCGTCACGCCTATCTATAACTAGAATCTCATTGATTTTAAGTTTCTTGGTACGTATCCATTAAGCACTTGGGCGGCGGGGCATTGCACTGTTCACAGGCCGGTGCATCTTCAAGAGGATGTGCAACTTTACGTAGCTAGAAGATCGGTCGAGTGCTGTTCGCAGTTGCCCCCGGTCGCGGACATCACTTACCGAGGGGAGCGGATTCTTCGGAATCCGCTCCCGCTATCACGAAACCGTGATCAGGCGGAGACCTGCGCAATCACCGGGATGCCGCGTTCGCGGTAGGGAGTGCGGCCGTAGAAGGCGCGGTAGCATTTCGAGAAATGCGACGGGCTGGAGAAGCCGCAGGCCAGCGCCACGTTGATGACCGACATGTCGGTTTGGAGAAGCAACGAGCGGGCTTTTTTCAGGCGCAGCTCAAGATAGTACCGCTTCGGACTGCGGTCGAGGTAGCGCCGGAACAGGCGCTCGAGCTGGCGGGTGGAGAGGCCCGATTGTTTGGCCAGCAGACTCGGTGAGAGCGGGTCCTCGAGGTTCTTTTCCATCTCCTCGATGATGCCCATGAGTTTTGGATGCCTCGCGCCGATACGGGCCGGCAGCGACATTCTCTGATGCTCGCTGTGATGCCGAATCGGCGAATGCAGCACGGCTTCCGCCACCGACGAGGCCAAGTCCGCGCCATGCTGGCTGGCGATCATGGTGAGCATCATGTCGAGTGCGGTGGTGCCGCCAGCCGAAGTAAAGCGGTCGCGGTCGATTTCGAACAGGCCGCCGGTCGCATTGAGTTCAGGGAAGGCCTCGTTGAAACCCGGCAAGTTCTCCCAGTGGATCGTGCACCTGTACTCGTCAAGCAGCCCTGCTTCCGCCAGTACATGCGATCCGGTGCAGACAGCACCGATGTCGGAGCCGCGCCGCTCGATGCGGCGGAGCCAGGAGATGAGCTGCTTCGAAGTGTGGCGCTGCACATTGAGGCCGGCGCAGACAATGACGGTTGCATGGGGCGGCACCGCGTCGAGGTCGCCATCGACCATGGCCAGGATGCCGTTCGACGCCGCCACCGGTTTTCCATCCAGCGAATGCATGGTCCATCTGTAGAGGTCTTTCTCGGACATGCGATTGGCGAGGCGGAGCGGTTCGATTGCCGAGGTCACCGGCATCATGGTGAATTCCGGCAGGAGCACGAGTGCGAAGGGCTGTGGCAAATCCTTGGGCTTGTCGCCAAACATGGCTGAGAACTCCGTCGCCGTTCTC
>JBJXGL010000294.1:0-8150 GCA_046160365.1 Aestuariivirga sp.
AGAGGATGTTTCGGGCGAGGCTCGGGAGGCAGAAGCGGTGGGCGGATGTCCTCGAGCCGGAAAGCGGGACTACGGGTCTTGCCTGTTCCTTTCCTGACAATCTCACCCCTTGGCATAGGCCGCGAAACCGTGGGCTTCACAACCATTCCCCTTGCAGCGGCGACAATCAATCGCCGGACAGCGGCTTCCGCGGGCCGGAGGATGCGCAGGATGGCGGTGTGGAGTTCGCGCGGAATCCGATCAATGGCCGAAACTTCCGATAGTCCGAGCATGGCAAACAGCGAAGCCACGATGCGCAAAAGCGCATCCCGGTTCCTGTTCATCGCCAAGTCCCAGTCCATGATGGCTCCCACTGTGTTGAAACGGCGCGTTTAGAACATATAGGAAACATTATGTCAAGGACTGTCTTCATCGGTGGGCGGACTTTGTCAAGCGGGGACCAACGTATTCGAGCCCTGTATCTTTCGCCGGTAGGGTGGTTCAAGAGGCCGCCAATATGGTCACGCTCGAATTGAAGCTCATTGATTGTCTTTGGGAACGCGCCGCAGGTGTCCGGATCGGGTGTCAGCTTGTGGAACTTCATTGGCTGGGCGCTTCAATGATCGGGAGACCGAACGCCTCTGGCACTCTGGGCAACTTCAGGCGCACGGGAAAACGTGCCCTGCGTAGTCGCAGGTAATCCACACGCAGGATGTGCCGAAGCATCTTGTCCAGGTGTTGGCGCCCGTTTCTATTGATGACAAGGTTGCCTCGATACTCAAACATGCGCGCAACCGCCCGAATTACTGGCTCGGCTTCCAGCGCGAGCGCGGCAATCCCTTCGGCGGGAAGCGGCGAGGCTCACTTGGTGATCTAAATCAATGCAGGCCTGCTGAATCCGTCTAGCTTGTCGCGGCGTTCGCGCATTCAACAGCGGCGCGCGATGCGTCGCAAGGAGAAGCTATGCCACAATTTCCGGCGGCCTTTGATCTCTCGACGCTCGATGGCACCAACGGCTTCCGGCTCGACGGCAATGGCTCGATCGGTCAATCCGTTTCCTCCGCGGGAGATGTTAACGGTGACGGTTTCGCAGACCTCCTGATTGGTGAAGATGTTGCGGCCCCGGGCGGGACTTTCTTTGCAGGACAGACCTTTGTTGTGTTCGGCAAGGCTTCGGGATTCGGATCTGCGTTCGATCTTGCCGTGCTTGACGGCACGAACGGCTTCCGGCTCGATGGTAGCGATGCTGGCGACTTTAGCGGCGGTTCAGTATCATCAGCCGGGGATTTCAATGACGACGGCTTCGACGACATCCTGATCGGCGCCCGTGGCGGCGATCCGGGCGGGGACGAGAATGCGGGTGAGACATATCTGGTATTTGGGACAGCATCGGGGACTTTGGCATCTTTGAGCCTGTCGGCACTCGATGGGACAAATGGCATAAGATTTGACGGCATTGACTCCCGCGATCTGAGCGGTCGGTCGGTTTCTGCGGCCGGGGATGTGAATGGGGATGGACTCGACGACATTCTGATTAGTGCTGACGGCGGCGACCCGGGCGGGGACGGAGAGGCAGGCGAAACCTATCTCGTGTTTGGCAGCAGCACTGTCATGTCGGGATCGTTCGATCTTTCAACACTTGATGGTCAGAATGGGTTCCGGTTGGATGGAATTGAGGTGGACGAATCTAGTGGTAATCCGGTGTCTTCGGCGGGAGACGTAAACGGCGACGGATTCGACGACATCTTGATTGGCGCCCGTAATGGTGGGCTGAGCAATCTGGATCGTGCCGGTGAGACGTATGTCGTGTTTGGTAAGGCGTCGGGTTTCGTCGCGGCTTTGGACTTGGCAAGTCTGAACGGGACAAATGGATTCAGAATTCAGGGCAACTTTGACAGAGCCTATAGTGGTTTTGCTCTCTCTGGTGCCGGTGATGTCAATGGCGATGGGTTTGACGACATTCTGATCGCTACTCGCGGTGATACGATCACCGCTGCCGGCTCTTGCGCCCTGATATTTGGCAAAGCTACGGGCTTTGCTTCAGTATTCGACTTGGCCAACCTGAATGGGAACAATGGATTCCGCATTGTCGGCACTAGCGCCGATTACTTTCTTGATGCTTCCGTATCTTTGGCCGGAGATGTCAACGGAGACGGTTTCGACGATATACTGATCGGTGTTCGAAATGCTGGTGCAGATGGCCGTACCGCAGCCGGCGAGAGCTATCTCTTCTTTGGTAAAGCATCGGGTTTTGCAGCGAGTTTCAATTTGTCCACGCTCGACGGGTCAAACGGGTTTCGGCTCGAAGGCGCTGAAAGTGGTGACCAGAGCGGCGCTTCCGTAGCGCTGGCGGGGGACTTTAATGGAGACGGTTTCGACGATATTCTCATTGGTGCGCCAGCTGCCGGGTTAGGGGGGCAATGCTATGTCGTGTTCGGCCATGCGACTCCTATTCCGCTGGCTGTGGGCGTGGGCGGCGATTACGCCAGCATCAATGACGCAGCCAAACTGCCACGCGCAATGGACGATGCAGTTTCGGGCGACGCTATCGCACTTCTCAATGGTTACTCCAACGAGACAGCGCTGGTAACAGTCGATGGATTGACTGTGAGCGGAAACGCTAGTTCGGCGAACATCGAACTGCAGCTCGGCGCGGGTGTTGCAGACATCATCCTGCAAGGCAGCGCGGCCATCAACGTGACCGGCAACTCCCTAGCCAATTCAATCTCAGGCAATGCGGGCAACAATTCGCTTGATGGCGCGGCCGGAAACGACGCCATGTCGGGCGGGCGCGGCGACGACACTTATGTGGTCGATGCGTCGGGCGATACAGTGGTCGAGCGGGTGGGCGAAGGGACCGACACCGTTACCAGCTCCATCACTCTGACACTCGCGGCCAATGTGGAGAACTTGGCGCTCACTGGCGCCGCGAACATTGCTGGCACCGGCAATGATCTCGCCAATATGCTGACCGGCAACGGCGGCGCGAACCGGCTGGATGGTGGCAGCGGCGATGACACGCTGGATGGACAGGCGGGCACCGACACGATGACGGGCGGCTTGGGCGATGACACCTATGTCGTCGACGCGTTGGACGTGTTGTCGGAAGCAGCGGGCGAAGGGACCGATACAGTTCGTTCTGCAATCGGATTCACGCTGGGCGCGAACTTCGAGAACCTGGTGCTGACCGGCAGCGATGGCGTGGACGGAACGGGAAACAACCTCGCCAATGTTCTGACCGGCAACAGCGGCAACAACGTTCTCGATGGCGCGGCTGGAGTTGATGTCCTGACCGGTGAAGCCGGAAACGACACTTACGTGGTCGATTCTTCCGGCGATTCGGTCGTCGAATTGGGCGGTGGTGGCACCGACACAGTGAACAGTTCAGTTGCTTTTACGCTATCGGACAATGTGGAGAATCTGCTGCTGACCGGCGCCATGAACATCTCTGGCACCTGCAACGATCTCGCCAATATGCTGACGGGCAATACAGGCGATAACCTGCTCGACGGTCGGGCAGGCGCGGATACGATGGCGGGCGGATTGGGTGACGACATATTCGTCGTTGATGATTCTGGCGACGCGGTGAGTGACACCGGCGGCACAGACACAGTGCAGTCCAGCATCAACTTCACGCTAGGAGCGGATATCGAGCATCTTGTTTTGCTCGGCGGCGGCAGCATCTCCGGCGCGGGCAACAGCCTCGCCAACACACTCACCGGCAACTCCGGCAACAATCTGCTCAACGGTGGTGCTGGTGCCGATGCCATGGCGGGCGGCCTGGGCAATGACACCTTCATCGTCAATGAAGCCGGCGATTCTGTTAGCGACACTGGCGGCATCGACACGGTGCGGTCGGGCATCGGCTTCACGCTGGAAAGCGGTTTCGAGAACCTTGTGCTGACTGGCGGCACTGCGATCAACGGCAGCGGCAATGCCCTCGCCAACAGCATCACCGGCAATTCGGGCGCCAACATCATTGATGGCGGTTTCGGCGCTGATGCAATGACGGGTGCAGGTGGCGACGATACGTTCTATGCCGACAATATCGGCGACACGGCGGTGGAAGTGGCGGGAGAAGGCTTCGATACCGTACGCGCTTCGGTGTCTTTCACACTTGGTGCCGAGGTGGAGCAGCTGGTGTTGCGGAGAACGGGCGACATCAACGGCAAAGGCAACACGCTTGACAACGATCTTTGGGGCACTGCGGGCGTCAATCGCCTCGAAGGCCGGCTTGGCAACGACCGCCTCAATGGCGGCGGCGGCATCGATCGTCTGATCGGCGGTAACGGCGATGATGTGATGGTGATCGACACAGCGCGCGATGTGGTGATCGAGCTTGACGGCGAAGGCACCGACTGGATCGAGTCACTTGTCAGCAAGGCTCTCGTCGCCAATGTCGAGAACCTGGCGTTGCGCGGCATGGCGCGGATCAACGGTTTCGGCAACGAACTTGCCAACGCTCTCATCGGCAATGCGCAAGCCAATTATCTGGATGGCAAGTTGGGCGCCGACACGTTGACCGGCGGCGCCGGCCGTGACAGCTTTGCGTTTTCCACCGCGCTCGGCGCTGGCAACATCGATCAGGTGACCGACTTCCGTGTTGTTGACGACACCATCCGTCTCGACGATGCGATCTTCGCCACACTCGGTGGCTTGCGCTGGTTGGCGGCCGACACCTTCTTCGTCGGAGCCGCGGCGCATGATGCGGATGATCGCATCATCTACAATTCCGACTCCGGCGCGCTGTTCTATGACGCCGATGGACTAGGCGGCGCGGCGCAGGTTCAGTTCGCCTCGCTCGCCGCCGGCCTCGCCATCACCAACATGGACTTCTTTGTGGCGTAACTCCGCCCAAAGCCGGAACGCTTCGGATTTCCTAGCCCCGCATGGCCCTGGGGCGGCCAATTGGATCGCGGATTGGGGGATCGATTGCCAAGAGGCCGATGTCAGCTAATGGCCCTTAACGGCTAATTTGGATGCTGGAACTTGGCTTCAGCAGTTGAGCGTGATGCGGACATTCCAAGTCTGCGACGATTTCAGGTCATTTGAAATTCAGACCGACCCACTGCCCTTCATCGCTCCCGCTTTGCGGGAAGCCACGCCACAAGGCGTGACGGGATGGGGGTGCAAAAATTGCACGACTCCAAGCCCGCCGGTTCGCGGCGACCCCTCTTCAATGAATTGGAGAGGGTGAAGTTGTCCGGCACTTTTTGAGTGGCAGAAGCTGTTGACATCGCTCGGGTCAAGTCGTGAATTGGAGACGGGGCTTGAAACGAGGATGCTGCGGTTATGACCCCAAGCAATCTCCTGAAGGCGGCAATCGCCGCATTCACCATCACTGTCTGCGCGGTGTTGCCGGCGCGGGCTCAGTCGACCGAAGCCGACTTCCGCTTTCTCCACGAGATCACGGAAGTCATCAACTTCGTGAGGCCCGAGACGGCGCGCGAGGCTCACGCCAAATGCCTTGCGCTCTCCAAACGCCTTAAAGGGATGACAGGCGTCTCGGCCGTGCAGAGACTCTATTTCGAAGCGGAAATCGAGAACTGCATGTCTTACGCCATGAACAATGGCGACTTTTCCGACGAAACCGGCGACCAGTGCAGCCATCATTATGCCTTCGCAACCAAACTGGCCCAGGTGATCAAGGACGGACGCGGCCCGCAGGGCATCGATCCATATTTGATGGGCGAGTTTGCCAATCGCTTGAAGACGGCAACCAGCATGGGGCCTGCCACGGGTTGCACATCCGATTACAGCATCCTAGCGCCAGCCATCGCCATGGCGGAGGAGGAAGCAAAAAGGCCGCCACCCGATCCGCCATTCAAGCTGTGGGAAGATATCAGCGCCGCCGCTCGCGCCATCACGCCCGATAATGCCCGCGAGATCCACAAGGCATGTCTCGATTTTTCAGCCCAGATCGCGGCAAAACCCGATCTGCCCGCTGCGGAACGGCTGCTCTATGAGGGGAGCGTCGAAGACTGCGTGGCGCGCGCCATGGCCACTGGCAACTATTCGGATGAAACGGGCAATGTCTGCGACCACCACTTCCGCTTCGCGCAGAAATATGCGGAAGGAGCGGCGGCGGGAAAGAACGATCCACGCTTCACGGAGATGATTGTGCCGGTCATGAAAGGCGAACTGGAGATCGCTAAGCGCCAAGGGCCGCAAATGGGCTGCAAACAGGACTATGCGTCATTGAAGGGCGAATAGCGCCGCTGAGAGCGTGATCGCTTTCGAGTGGAGCAAACTCTCCCAACTCCGTCATGGCCCGCTTCATGCGGGCCACCCACGGCTATTTCGGCGTGACGACTTCCATGGCACAGGCGATGTTTGCGTCGATCTCATCATGCGGGCAACGCCAGTGTGGGTTGAAACCGTTGATAGCTGCCTGCTGAAACCTTCTGTTCGGTCACGTAGAGAGGCTATTTCCGTCTTGGTCGCGCCACAGCTTTGAAACGACCCATGGGTGGCCCGCATGAAGCGGGCCATGACGGAGTTGGGGGAATTTGGCTCGCTCAAAAAAGATCTGGATTTAGACCTTCATGCCCTCCGGCCCGCGCGAAATGCCGGCGACGCCGGTGCGCGCGACTTCGACCAGGCCCAGCGGGACCATGAGGGAGATGAACTGTTCGACCTTGTCGCTCTTGCCAGTGAGTTCGAAGATGAAGCTGGTGGTTCCGGCATCGATCACATGGGCGCGGAAGGCATCGGCGAGACGGAGCGCTTCGACGCGCTTTTCGCCCGCTCCCGCCACCTTCACCATGGCAAGCTCGCGGGTGATGGAGCTGCCTTGCACGGTCAGGTCCGCCACCGAATGCACAGGCACCATGCGGTCGAGCTGATGGATGATCTGGGTGATCACCTGCGGCGTGCCGGTGGTGACGATGGTGATGCGCGAGACGTGCTTGTTGTGCTCGGTTTCCGATACCGTGAGCGAGTCGATGTTGTAGCCGCGGCCCGAGAACAGGCCGATGACGCGGGCCAGCACGCCCGGCTCGTTGTCGACGATGACGGCGAGCGTGTGAGTTTCCACCTCTTTCTTGCTGGTGTCGAGAAAATAGGCCGAGCCAGTGGCGGCGAGATGGGCGTTCATGTGGGGCGATCCTTTGTCTGAGTGAGAGTGCGTATGCCTTCGATGAGGGCGGGCCACGGTGCCAGGCCCGACTCCGCAATCCGGCGCTTGAGCCAATCGGTGTGGACGAGTCTGATTTCCACGGGCACGGTGGAAATCCGCGCGAACATTGCGGCCGCGATGCGATGATGGCCGGGGCCGAGGCGGACAATGGTTCCGTCCGCGAGGATGGCGGCACCAATCTCGCTTTCCATGGCTTCCACCCAGAGCGGGCGGGCCAGGCCGGAGTTCGACGTCATGTCTTCGATGCTCGCCTCGCCGCGTTTCAAAACCCCCAACTCGCCGATGCTCGCGGCAAGGCGCAGAACGCTCTCGGCATAAGCCTCGAGTTTTTCGAGCGTGTCGAGCGGAATTTCGTTGCGAACGGGCGGGCGGCCCATCTCCATGTGCAGCTTGAGTTTCTGGAACATCGCGGTTGTGCGGAAATGCTTGCCCGCGCGAAGCAAAGTCTCGACTTCCCGGTACACGGGCGTGGTCACGATGGGGCGCAGCCACGGATGCCAGTCGCCGCTTCCGAGAAACCATTGGGTCAGGACGATGTCGCGATCTCCAAGCTTCACTTTCCTGTCGAGTTGCAGCGCAAGGCGCGCGAGCGGCACAGCGATGACGGGCAGCCCGCCAGTCTTTTCCGCCAGCACATCGTGACCAACGAAAAAACCGCCCTTCGCGGTCAAAGCGTTCTCGAACTCCTCCGCGAGCACGCCTGAAAGCGCGAAGGAAGAAGCGGCGGCTTCGTTCATGTGCGGCGCTAGCCTCACACTAGTTCCCTGCCCTTTGCGTCGATGACGCTGCCGACATCCTCGTCCGCCACTTCTTCGCCAAGCAGCATCTCGTTATGGGCCTTGCCGGAGGGTATCATCGGGAAACAGTTGGCGAGATTGGCCACGCGGCAATCGAAGATCACCGGAAGCGGCGTCTTGATCATCTCCTTGATCGCGGCATCGAGCTCATGAGGCTTGGTGGCGCGAATGCCGACGCAGCCATAGGCTTCCGCGAGTTTCACGAAATCGGGCAGCGCCTCGGTATAACTCTCCGA
>JBJXGL010000295.1:0-7224 GCA_046160365.1 Aestuariivirga sp.
AAGAGCATTGGCGCCGTGCGGGATGTGTCGTTCGATGTCACGCCCGGCGAGATTCTGATCGTCATGGGGCTTTCGGGATCCGGCAAGTCTACTCTGATCCGCGCCATAACACGCTTGAACGACCCCACATCGGGCCAGGTGTTGATGGACGGCAAGGACCTGATGGAATGCAAGCCGGATGAACTCATCGAGTTGCGCCGGCACAAGATGGGCCTGGTGTTCCAGCATTTCGGCCTCCTGCCCCACCGCAACGTTTTGTCAAATGTGGCCTTCCCTCTGGAGGTCCGTGGCGCAACCCAGGATGAGCGCGAAACACGCGCAAGAGAGATGATCAAGCTTGTCGGGCTTGAGGGCCGCGAGAGTTACTTCCCGCGTGAGCTCTCGGGCGGACAGCAGCAGCGTGTTGGCATTGCCCGTTCGCTGGCTGTTGGCCCCGACATCTGGTTTCTTGATGAGCCCTTCTCCGCGCTTGATCCGCTCATCAGGAAAGAAATGCAGAACGAATTCCTGCGCCTGCAACGGCTCCTGAAGAAAACCATCGTCTTCATCACTCATGATTTCGACGAGGCCGTGCGCCTGGGCGACAGGATCGGCATCATGAAAGACGGCAGGCTGGTGCAACTCGCCACCCCCGAAGAAATGGTAAGCAATCCTGCGGATGACTATGTGCGCGAATTCACGCAGAACGCACCGCGTGATCACATTATCTCGCTCGCGCGCATTGCGCGTCCTGGGAAACCAAAATCCGCGAAGTACGCCCTTTCGGGTGCCTTAAAGATCGGCGAGGTTGCTGCACGCGTGCTCGGTTCGGACACACCAGTTGCCGTGTCGAATGACAAGGGGGTCGTGATCGGAACGGTTTCGCGTGAGGACATGATCCGCGCCCTTTACCCCGATGGCCGAGGATGAGCATCACCGCCGTAAATACCTCCGGCGTGCAAGCGCCTGAATTAAACCGCTGGTCCGGAAAACTGGCCGCCTACGCTGCGCTTCTCTTTGTCACCATCTTGCTGGCGCTGTTGTTCCCAACCTTGGACAAGTGGCCCGCCGAAGCCGTCTTGCCATTCCGCGCCTGGGTGACGGATGGCTTTGCCTGGTTTGCGGCGTTTGCGAAGCCGGTAACCCGCGCCATTGCCTGGATGTTGGCGCAGCCCCTGGCCCTCACCGAAGCTCTTCTCTTCCGTGGCGTGCTGGCTTGGAAATGGCCGCCCTTGCCATGGGTCGCCATCGTCGGAGGCACCGCGATCCTCGCACACTGGATCGGCGGCACGAGGCTTGCGGTCTTTTGCGGCTTCTGCGCCTTCTACCTGGCCATCTTCGGGCTGTGGCCGGATTCCATGCAGACCTTGGCCATCGTCATCGTCACCGTTCCCCTCGCAGCATTGTTCGGCCTCATCATTGGCATCTGGGCAACCCGCAACCCGCGGGTAGAGCGAACAACCAACCTCATATTCGACGTACTTCAAGCCACGCCGCACATGGCCTATCTGGGGCCGGTCGTCATCCTGTTTGGCTTTGGCCAGGTGCCGGCCATGCTCGCGACGCTGGGTTTTGCCATACCTCCCATGGCTCGCTGCACTGTTCTGGGCATTCGCACAGTTCCTTCCGAAATCATTGAGGCCGGCCGGATGTCTGGCTGCACACCCCGGCAGCTGTTGTGGAAGGTGGAATTGCCTGCAGCCCAGCAAACTCTTCTCCTCGGGCTCAACCAGGCGGTGATGCAGACGCTCGCGATGGCGGTGATTGCCTCACTCGTTGGCGCTTCCGGCCTCGGTCAGAAGCTGCTCTTCTCCTTGCAGCAACTGCAGATCGGCAAAGCCGTCGAACAAGGCATCGCCATCACGCTCATTGCCATCGTGCTTGACCGCATGACGCAGGCGATGATGCGGCGCACACCCGTGCGGTTCATGCCCGATACCTCCAGGTTGGTGCGACACAAGCATCTCGTGGCTTTTCTGGCCTTGCTCGTGGTTTCCATCATCGCGGCCCGGGCCTTCCCAGCACTCGCTGTGTTGCCGAAGGACTTCACACTTTCCTATGGCGCGCCGATCAACGAAGCCGTGCGCTGGATCTCCAAGAACTTCTTTCCCTATGTGAAGCCCATCCGCGACTGGCTCACCATCAACACCATGCTGCCGATGCGCGACTTCTATCTCTGGATGCCATGGACCACGGTCATCGGCCTGCTCTCGCTCACGGGCTATATTCTCGGTGGCTGGCGGCTGGCCGCCCTACCCGCGGCTCTCTTCGGCTTCATGATGCTGTCTGGCTTCTGGACGCCGCTGATGCTCACCATCTACCTAGTGACCGGTTGCACCATTGTTTCCGTTCTGATCGGAATCCCGATTGGTATCTGGGCCTCGCGAAGCCCGCGTGCCGCGCGCGTGATCAGCACCATCTGCGATACACTGCAAACCTTTCCGAGCTTTATCTACCTTATCCCGGTGATCATGCTGTTCCAGACCAGCGATCTTTCCAACGTCATCGCCATGCTCTTCTATGCGACTGTGCCCTCCATCCGTTACACTTATCTCGGCCTCATGCGCGTACCTCAAACGATCATCGAGGCAGCCACCGCGGCAGGAACCACCAAGCGTCAGCGCTTGTGGAAGGTGGAACTGCCCATCGCCTTCCCAGAAATCCTGTTGGGGATCAACCAGACCATCATGATGGCTCTCGCCATGGTCGCAATCACCGCTCTCATTGGCTCGCGAGATCTGGGCCAGGAAATCTACAAGGCACTTCCGGGCGCTGACACGGGCCGCGGGCTTCTTGCCGGCCTTGGCATTGCCTTCATTGGCATCACGGCCGACCGGCTCATCGGGGCCTGGGCACAGAAAAGGAAGAAAGAGTTGGGGATGGGCTAGATGTTTAGCCCGTACGGACTGACACTGCGCTTCGCCAATCCGGCGCAAAGGTAACAACCACCGCATCATTCGGAATGTTGCGGTTGAAGCCCCGGGCGTGCCAGAGGCTGAAATCATGAACCTCATCCTGAGGTGCGAGTTTCTTCACCTTTGCGAACATCCGGAAAGCCTGGGAGAACTGCTCAAAATCCAGCAGCACTTCCTTGTGTTTGAGAAGTACCGCGGCGGTTTCGGAATCTGCCGCATGGACAGCCGTGAGCCGGTCGCTGAACAATTCGGGCAGCTGATAGAAGTCGCCGGCAAGGTAACGCAGAACGGCTTCCCGCGTGGCCTTCGGATCCGCTGTTTTTTGGCCCTGGAACTTGAGGAACGACAGCGCTTCGCCGGGCTCATCCGGCACCAGCAGCGTCATGAAACCTGTCGACAGCATCTCCCCCTTCTTGCTGAAGGCACGCGGACGCATGCCGCCCATGGGCTGGCCATCATGATTGCGCACGGCATGCTGGCGGATGCGGCACTGCCAGGCAATGAATTCGCGACGCACATCCATTTTTCTCATTTGTCGCATGTGTTGCGTCCATTTCTCCCTTTACAGAGGTCTATAGAATTGGCCTACTGAAGGCGCAACTGCATCGAAATGATGCTTGCTCACAGAATCAATAACGTCGGGGAAACACTATGACTCGCGTCGCTGTCATCGGAGCCGGGCCTTCGGGCCTCGCCGCGCTCCGTGCCTTCCAGTCGGCCAAGAAGAAGGGCGCCAAGATTCCGGAGGTCGTCTGTTTCGAGAAACAGAATGACTGGGGCGGATTGTGGAAATACACTTGGCGCACCGGCCTCGACGAATATGGGGAGCCAGTGCACTGCTCCATGTACCGGTACCTTTGGTCTAACGGGCCGAAGGAGTGCCTGGAGTTCGCCGACTATACATTCGAAGAGCATTTCGGAAGACCCATCGCCTCCTATCCGCCGCGCGAAGTGCTGTGGGACTACATCGTCGGACGCGTGAAAAAAGCCGGCGTCCGCAAGTGGATCCAGTTCAACACGCCGGTACGCATGGTGAACTGGAACAAGAAAAAGAAAAAATTCGAAGTCACCGTCCACAACCGGCCCAAGGACCAGATGTGGACCGAGGATTTTGACTATGTGGTCTGCGCATCGGGACACTTCTCCACACCGAATGTCCCCTACTTCGAGGGCCTGGACTCATTCAATGGACGCGTGCTGCACGCCCATGATTTCCGCGATGCACTGGAGTTCAAGGGCAAGGACATTCTGATCGTCGGCCGCAGCTACTCCGCCGAAGACATCGGTTCCCAGTGCTGGAAGTACGGCGCAAATTCTGTCACCACGACGTACCGTTCCAAGCCGATGGGATTCAAATGGCCCAGCAACTTCGAGGAGCGCCCGTTGCTGCAGAAAGTCGTCAACAAGACGGCCTACTTCAAGGACGGCAGCACGAAGGACGTAGATGCCATCATCCTCTGCACCGGTTACCAGCACTATTTCCCATTCCTGCCGGAAGACCTGCGCCTGAAGACCACCAACCGCATGTGGCCAGCCAACCTCTACAAGGGCGTCGTCTGGCAGGACAATCCGCGGCTCTTCTACATCGGCATGCAGGATCAGTTCTATACCTTCAACATGTTCGATGCGCAGGCCTGGTACGTGCGCGACGTCATCCTCGGCCGCATCAAGCTGCCAAAGGCAGATGCCATGAAGAAAGACTGGAAGAAGTGGCTGAAACGCGAGGAAAAGCTCGATGGTGCCGAGCAGCTGATCTGGTTCCAGGGCGACTATGTGAAGGAACTGATCGGCGCGACCGACTATCCGAGCTTCGACGTTGAAGCGGTAAACAAAACTTTCATGGAGTGGGAGCACCACAAGATGGAGGACATCATGGGCTTCCGCAACAATGCCTACCGCTCGCTGATGACGGGCGAAATGTCACCCAAGCACCACACAGCCTGGAAGGACGAGCTCGACGATTCCATGGCGGCCTATCTGCAGAGAAAGTAGCTGCTGCGATCAGATTTCCAGCAGAGGATTTGCAAGAAGCTCCGTGTTGAATAGGATCTTGGTGGCGTTCCAATTCGGCGCGTTTTCATAGCTATGAAGATCGTGTCGAAACGGCACTTGAGATAGCTGGTCATGTGCAGCCCACGGCACACCCAGCGGCTCGAGAACGCGGGGTAGTTCCCAAGACATCTGCGCCTCGGCAACGGGCATCGTAATCGCGTCGGCTGGACACAAAGATCCATGTCACATAGAGCGCGTGATGGATGCGCTCCAGCGTACCATCCCAGCTCCACAGATCGGTGTAGTCACAGCGCGGCGGCAAGTCCCTGAGGATCGCCCGCCACTGGCATCCGGTGGAGAGAATGCACACCAAGCCGTTGACGGTCTCGCGCTCATCGATGTGGCGCTTGTTACCGCACTCCGGCCTTCGGGATCATGTTGTTCAATCAATGTGAATATTCGCACAGACGCTTGCCGTGTGTTCCACTACGAGAGTGGGTGTCATGAGGAAAGCTCCATGGAAAACCCAATCAAGTTCTGGAACGCCATTGCCCTCGAAAGCAACCGGCTCGATCGCACAGGCATGATGATGGGCGGGGATTATTCGGCGTAATTCGCAACGGGGCACACGAGATCATCGCAGGAGTATCAAATGAACCGGCGCAATATACTGTTTGCTGCACTTGCTTGCGGTCTGGGCGGATTGGTAGCTCCCCTGGCGCGGGCCGCTGCGGAGCGCAAGGTCATCTCCCGAAAGCGCCTCGGCGCTACGGCGACGACCCTGCGGTTCACGCCGCGTGATATCCCTGCTGGTGGTGAACTCTATCTTCAATCCACAGGCAACGCGTTGTGGGTCGAGTCAGCGCGTTGGCAGGATCAGAATGGCTTGTGGCAACAGAAAACCGTGAAGCGGAATCTTATTCCGGGCCAGGCGTTCTCACTGAACCTCGGGGATGATTGCAAGTCGCTGGAGTTTTCGATCACCACATTGCCGCTGGCAACACAATGGACTGAAGTAACGCTGTTTGCGCCGTCGTTTGGCTAGCACCACTTTAGCAGCATCAATCGAGGAGCTCGTTATCCAGCCATCGGCGGAAATGTGGGCATTGTGAGGGGTGCCTTAAGCAAGTGAATGATGATGGCGTGACGAGCTTGTTTGAGTAGGGCACAAAGTGCTTGCCGTCGAACGCGTTACTGCAAGCACCTGCAACACGCGTGAACGGCGGACATATTCGGCGGCCGCCCTTGCGGAATTCAGAATTTTCACTGGCGCCGGTTGCATATCAACCCTTAAGCAGCCAGACACTGTCAATCAGTCACTTCGCCAACGGCCTCAATGCCAGTGAGGTGGCTCAAGGACAGCGGGGCTTTGATGCCTTCACCAGCGGCACCGTTTTGTCTGCGAATTCAAATTCTGAAACCGAGCTGACATGAGGAATAGCGAGCGAGAAGTGAAGCAGTCTATTCGATGGCCCAAACGATGGTTCATTGACCCAAATAAGTGGCCAATAGTAAGCTACCTTCGATGGTTGACCTGGTCGCATCGGCCCGGCGACCGGTTGGTGGCTCAACCTCGCTGCCGTGACAACAGGTAACTCGGTAGGGACGCCGGAAAAGCCCCCAAACGTGTGAGGCTGGCCGTGACCGCCTCGGTTGAGCGCAGGGCGACGCTTGCGTGCCTTTATGCGGGCGCGGCGTGGGGGCTGTTTTGGATCCCCCTTCGGGCCTTGGAAGGGGCAGGACTGCACGGCTTGTGGATCACCGCCGTTTATTTCCTTGTGCCTACGCTTTGTCTGACACCGGTGTTTCTGTGGCGCTGGCAGCATGTCAGACGCGGCGGGTTTGACCTGCAATTGACCGCGATGCTCTCAGGCGCCGCGCTGTTGTTGTATTCCACCTCTATCGTCTACACCGGCGTCGTCCGGGCGATGCTGTTGTTCTATCTGACGCCTGTCTGGGGCACGCTGTTGGGCCGCATCGTACTGAAGGATCCGGTGACCCCTCTGCGGTTCGTCGCTATTGTCCTGGCGATGATCGGCATGCTGACCATTTTCGGATTGGGCGTGCGGTTTCCCGTTCCGCAGAATGCCGGAGACTGGATGGGGCTTGCATCTGGTATTGTCTGGGCCTTCGCCAGTGTGCGGTTGCGCCTTGATGGCACGCATTCCACCATTGATATGACCATTGGTTTCTTCCAATGGTCGCTGATATTCGCGGGCGCGGCGGCACTGTTTCTGGCGCCCTCAGATGCGCCGTCGCTGGCGCAGAGCTTGCCAGCGATGCCGTTGCTCATGATCTTTATGGTGCTGTTGATCTTGCCCGGCACCTATGCATCGCT
>JBJXGL010000296.1:0-14888 GCA_046160365.1 Aestuariivirga sp.
CCGCCGGATTGGCGAAACTGCGTGGGCTTCCTTCGAAATACATGGTGCCTGATGTCGCCTGAAGCCCGCCGGCGATGATCTTGACGAGCGTCGATTTCCCCGCGCCATTGTCGCCGAGCAGCGCCACGACCTCACCCGCCGCAACATCGAAACTCACGCCACGCAAGGCTTCGATGGCGCCGAAGTTCTTCGTGATATTCTGAAGGCGAAGCAGGGGAGCGTCTGACATTCGGTGTTGATCCAGTCCAGGAAGTGGACTGTCGGGCACTGGCCGGGGGACAGTCAATAGGCTCGGAGCGCAACTCCGATATGGCTCAGAAGGGGATCACACCCTTCTCTCCACCATCATCTTCTTGATCTCGGCGATGGCCTTGGCGGGCGAGAGTCCTTTAGGGCAAGCCTTGGCGCAGTTCATGATGGTGTGGCAGCGGTAGAGACGGAACGGATCTTCGAGATTGTCGAGGCGTTCGCCGGTTGCTTCGTCGCGCGAGTCGATGAGCCAGCGATAGGCTTGGAGTAGAACCGCCGGGCCCAGATAGCGGTCGCCGTTCCACCAATAGCTCGGGCACGAGGTGGAGCAGCAGGCGCAGAGGATGCACTCGTAAAGCCCGTCCAGCTTTTCGCGGTCTTCGTGGGATTGTTTCCATTCGGTCTGCGGCGTGGGTGTCGTGGTCTTGAGCCACGGCTCGATGGAGCGATGCTGCGCATAGAAGTGGGTGAGATCGGGAACCAGGTCCTTCACCACCGGCATGTGCGGCAGGGGATAGACCCGGACATCGCCCTTCACCTCGTCGCAGGCCTTGAGACAGGCGAGCGTATTGGTGCCATCGATATTCATGGCGCAGGAACCGCAGATGCCTTCACGGCACGAGCGGCGGAAGGTGAGTGTCGGGTCCTGCTCGTTCTTGATCTTGATCAGCGCATCGAGAACCATGGGGCCGCAGGAATCCATGTCGATGGTGTAGGTATCGACCTGCGGATTCTTCCCGTCTTCCGGGTTCCAGCGGTAAATCTTGAAATCGCGCAGCTTCTTTCCAGCGGGCTTGGGGTGCACCTTGCCGGGTTGGACCTTGGAGTTCTTGGGTAGTGCGAATTCAGCCATTGCGTTTCCAGTCTAGGGCTATTGCGGCAAGTCTATCCATTCGCCCTCGTCCTCACCGGAAGGCAAAGGGTCCAGAAGTTTCATATTGGATGCGAGCCAGCCCGCATACTGGATCGCCTGCATGATATCGTCGCGTTGGAGATACGGGAAATGATCCAGCATCTCTTCGACAGTAGCACCCGCTCCGATCTGGCCAACGATCATGCCGACCGTCACACGCATTCCACGGATACACGGCTTGCCGCCCATGATGCCTGGCGTGCGAGTGATGCGGTTAAATTCTTCCAGTTCAGTCATCCTGGAATGCTCAGTCATGGCAAACGGGCGTTCTTAGAAGACGCAAAGCCCCTGAATGTGGAAGCTATCGACGACAGCACCAGCGCTGCCGTGATTCGGTGAAAGGAAATCGGGCTTGGCTGTCGTAGACCGAGTTCTTCCCAGTATCTGATAACGAACACAATAATCAGTCCGACAATAATAGCCCACAGCATGGAAATCAACATTGCCAACCATGATGGGCGTACAGCAACACCTGCTAGGAGCGCCCCGAGAAACAACAAAGGATCCATCGCAGCTGCTAGGGATCCTCCCAGCCAGCCGCCAACAATGGAAGAGTTTGCAATCACCCCATACAGAGTAATTACGAGAACTAGCCCTAGGACTCCAAACTCAAAAAAGAACCTCTTGATAAGAGCCATTATTACACCCTCGCTTTCGGCATTATATGTTCCACGCCTTTAGTTCACTGTGAAATCGCGCATCGTCAGGGGGGCTCTTGGAGTCGTTAGAATCGATGCCGGTGGCCATTTCATGTGCCTGTTCGTCGACGAACACTTGAGTGACCGCGAAAGAGGCCGGCAGCTGCAGCCAACTTAGACCTCATTTCTTGTATGCTGTCACCGAAGCTGGTCTCTTCAAAACTCGTCAGTCCTACAATCCAGCGGTCGCTTGAGATCAGCTGAAGCTCGCTTTCAACTGCCATGATCGGATCAAGGAATATCGACGCGATAAATCCAGACATGTGAAATTGGATCATCTTGCCAAGTTCTAGATCTGTGACGGTCGGCCGCGCCACCGCGCAATTTAGTTGCCGTTCTTGAATTCGATTCCCAAAAACGCCAAAATAAGTCCCTGTCTCCGGGTTACGAAGCAAGTGTTCCGCCTTTTCAAAGAACTGGCCTGCCCCTTTCAGCGACATCTCTTCCCTTGAGGTTAGGCAACATTTCCATATCAAAGATGCGAAAAAACACTGAAGCTCGGACACTCCTGGGTCAGGCACGACATAGGCAAGCGGCCTCCCATTACCGCGTCTGAGGATAAATCCGTTCTCATCCCGCAGAAACTGAGTCCGTACGGGGTACAGCTTGAGCTTGCTTGCCGCTACTCCATCATACTTGCCGAAGTCATTGTCGCACTTCTCGCACAGCAACTCCCGGTCATATACTCCCATTTGGCTCAAGCTCAGGCGTTCTTTGAACTTCGATGCCAGAACCAAAGGTTTTTCGCCGAACGTGTATAAGCATTTCGGGATAACATGCGCCTCAACAAGATTCTTGGTTTGGTCACAGCGGAGGCAGAGACCGAGGGTCATCTCAATACACCCTCGCCTTCGGCTTTATGTATTCGATGTCGCTGGTCATCGTGCACTCGTGCACCGGGCGGTAGCCGATAGACACCTTGCGTTTGACTGAATCCGTCCAGGCCAGCGTATGCTTCATCCAGGTCTTGTCGTCGCGCCTGGGGAAATCTTCGCGGGCGTGGGCGCCGCGGCTTTCTTTGCGAGCAAGCGCGCCGTCGACGGTGACGGCGGCTTGTTGGATCAGGTTTTCGAATTCCAGCGTCTCGATGAGATCGCTGTTCCAGATGAGCGAGCGGTCGGTCACCGAGATGTCGTCGATGCCTTTCCAGATCGCGGCGATTTTTTCCGAACCTTCGACGAGGGTTTTGCCGGTGCGGAACACGCCAACATCGGCCTGCATGGTGCGCTGCATCTGTTCGCGCAACTTCGCCGTGGGCGAACCGCCGGAAGCATGGCGGAACCGGTCAAGCCGCGCCATCGCAGCTTCGCCAGCATCGGCGGGAAGCGCTGCGGGTGCGCCGCCCTTGCCGATCAGCTCGGCGCAGCGAAGGCCCGCTGCGCGGCCGAACACCACGAGATCGATCAGCGAGTTGGAGCCCAGCCGGTTTGCTCCGTGTACGGACACACAGGCAGCCTCACCTACCGCCATGAGACCGGGAACGGTCTTGTGCGGATCCTTCTTGTCGCCGGAGAGCGCCTCGCCATGAAAGTTCGTGGGGATGCCGCCCATGTTGTAGTGAACCGTGGGCAAAATCGGGATCGGCTCGCGCGTGACATCAACGCCCGCGAAGATTTTCGCCGACTCGGAAATGCCGGGCAGCCGCTCATGCAACACCTTGGGATCGAGGTGTTCGAGATGAAGATGGATGTGATCCTTGTGCGGGCCAACACCGCGGCCCTCGCGGATTTCCATCGTCTGCGCCCGCGCCACCACATCGCGCGAGGCCAAGTCCTTGGCGGAAGGCGCGTAACGCTCCATGAAGCGTTCGCCTTCGGAGTTTGTGAGATAACCGCCTTCGCCGCGCGCGCCTTCGGTGATGAGGCAACCTGCGCCATAGATTCCGGTCGGATGGAACTGAACGAACTCCATGTCCTGCAGCGGCAATCCGGCGCGCAGCACCATGGCGTTACCGTCGCCCGTGCAAGTGTGAGCGGAGGTGGCCGTGAAGTAAGCACGGCCATAGCCGCCCGTGGCCAGGATCGTCTGATGCGCCCGGAAGCGATGGATCGAGCCATCCTCCAGACAGATCGCCATCAACCCGCGGCAGGCGCCGTTTTCCATGATGAGATCGAGCGCGAAGTATTCGATGAAGAATTCCGCCGAATGGCGCAGCGACTGGCCGTAAAGCGTGTGCAGCATGGCATGGCCGGTGCGGTCGGCGGCGGCACAGGTGCGTTGCGCCGGCGGACCCTCGCCGAAATTCTGCATCATGCCGCCGAAGGGGCGCTGATAGATCTTGCCGTCTTCTGTGCGCGAGAACGGCATGCCGAAATGCTCAAGCTCGTAAACGGCGGTGGGCGCATTGCGGCAGAGGTATTCGATGGCGTCCTGGTCTCCAAGCCAGTCGGAGCCCTTGACCGTGTCATACATATGCCAGCGCCAATCATCTGGCCCCATGTTGGCGAGAGACGCGGCGATACCGCCCTGGGCCGCGACCGTGTGCGAGCGCGTGGGAAATACTTTCGAGATGCACGCCGTTTTGAGGCCCGCCTGAGAGGCGCCAAGAGCTGCGCGAAGCCCAGCGCCACCGGCGCCCACGACCACCACATCGAAGGTGTGGTCAGTGATCGGATAGGCGCGGCCGCCAATGGAAACGCTTTTCGGCGCGTTTTTCTTTTCGCTGGCGGCCATCAGGATGCAAAGCCCATTTTGAGGATCGAATAAGCGGCAACCGCGAACATGGCCGTGGCAAATGCGATGTTGAGCGCGAGCGCGGTAAACTTTCTGAGATGCGAATGCAGATAGTCTTCGATCACCACCTGCAGGCCAAGGCGCATGTGCCAGAAGGCCGAAGCAAGCCCCATGATGAGAAGAATGGCGACGAGCGGGTGTTTGACCGACGCCACGACTTCGGCACGGCTTGCACCCAGATGCACGACGACGAAGCCAACCATGAACAGCATGAGCGGAAAATTGGCCACAGCCGTGGCCCGTTGCTGCCAGAAATGGTCGGTGCCGGTTTTGGACGCACCAGAGCCACGCACCAGTTTGAGCGGTGTTTTCATGTCGCCGCCGTCCGTCACGGCTTCACTCCATAGGCAATCACCCACAGCAATACGGTCAACACGACCGAACCGATCAGATTGGCGCGCACCATCCATTCCACCACCGGCAGCTTGAAGCCGCGCCCCAGATCCCAGACGAAATGACGGATGCCGCCCAACGCATGATGGATCAACGCCCAACTGAAGCCAAAAAGGATGAGCCTGCCGAACCAGTGCCCGAAGAAAGCCTGCACCAGATCGAAATAGCCATCCGAATGGGCCGCGGCGGCGAGCCACCACACGATGAGGATACTGCCAAAATAGAGCACCACCCCCGTGATGCGATGCATGATCGACATCATCATCGAGAGCATCGGTTTGTAGATTTGCAGGTGGGGAGAGAGCGGCCGTTCTGGCCGGCTGGACTGCGCCATGAAAATGCCCTTCGACTTCGCCAGCCTTTTAGCTTGTGCGCCGCAACATGGCAATTGAGCCAAAAGGCGGTGGAGAAAACCGGGGCGGATGGCGATAGCACGGAGAATCGGCGGGACGGTGCTTGTGGCGGCGGCGGTTTTCGCCGCTTCTTATGGGCTTTCGCGCCTGGGCGCGTTCGAGTGGCCGCGCCGCTACGATCCGCTGGCGCTGCCCGACTTGACCGATAGGCCCGGCATTTTCACCAACTGGCAAATGAAGCTGGTGGACGCGGACGCCGCCAACTGCGTTTTCGCGTTGTCCCGCACGGGCGTTCCGGCGCAACTGAAACCAAGTCATGGAGGTGGTTCCTGCGTGGTGAAGGGTACGATTGACATGGCACGGCTTTCTGTCGCGAAGCTGACGCCCGAGGAGACCCGCTGCGCCATCGCCGCAAGACTTTACATGTGGGAGCGCCATGTGCTGCAGCCCGCAGCCCGGCGCCTTTTCAATGAGCCCGTGACGGAAATCCTGCATTTCGGGTCCTACTCCTGCCGCACCATTCGTGGCCGTGGATCGATGAGCCAGCATGCGACCGCCAATGCCTTCGACATTTCCGGCTTCAGGCTGAAAAGCGGGCGCGTGGTTTCTGTGAAAGCCGATTGGGGCAAGCCCAGCAACGCCGGGAAGTTTCTTTTCATTGCGCGGGATAGTTTGTGTGATTGGTTCAATCTCACGCTCAGTCCGGATTACAATGCCGACCACGCCGATCATTTCCATGTCGACATGGGCTGGCGGCGAAGCTGCCGCTGAATTCTGGGAGGTGACATTGTGGACCAGACCATCGCACTCACAACGGGCGTGAGCCGCATCGAAGGGCTGGGCTTCGAGACGGCCCGGCAACTCGCCGGCAAAGGCTGCCACGTCATCATCACGGCGCGCGATGGCAAAACAGCCGCCGCAAACGCCAGGCGTCTCGTGGACCAGGGGCTTTCCTGCGAAGGCCGCTCCCTCGATGTGATGTCGGATGCGAGTATCGCGGCAATGGCAGGCGATCTGAGCGCCGAGTTCGGCCGCCTCGACATTTTGATCAACAACGCGTCCGGCGTATTCGATCCATCAAAGCCTACGCGCAAGACGCCCGTGGCCGACGGCGAAGCGGCGCTCGCCGTCAACCTCTTCGGTGCCTGGCGCACCATTCAGGCCTTCGAACCGCTTCTGCTCAAGAGCAAGCATCCACGGATCGTGAATGTCTCAAGCGAAGCATCATCCTTCGGTTCGGCCAATGGCATGAAAGCGCGCGGCAACAACCTGCTGGCTTATGCCGTTTCGAAAGCAGCGTTGAACGCCATGACCATAAAGTTCGCCGCGGCCTTCGTGGACACCCCGATCATCATCAACAACGTATGCCCGGGCTGGGTCGCCACGTTTCCGGGTACGGCGGAATTGGGCGCACGCCCCGTGCCTGAAGGGGCCGCCGGAGTCGTCTGGGCGGCAACGTTACCCGATGACGGCCCACGCGGCGGCTTCTTCAGGGATGGCCAGCCACTGGCATGGTGATGTCAGAGGACGATCACTTTGGTTCCTACACGCGTGCGGCCGTAGAGTTCGATCACTTCGTGATTGAGCATGCGGATGCAGCCCGATGACGCGGCGGTGCCGATTGAGCCCGGCGCATTGGTGCCGTGGATGCGGTACTGCGTGTCCCCGCCCCTGTTAAACAGGTAGAGCGCACGCGCACCCAGCGGATTCTCCGGAATGCCGCCGGGCATGCCATCCGCCCATTCGGCGTATTTCGGCGTGCGCTCGATCATTTCAGGTGGCGGCGTCCACTTTGGATTGACCCGCTTGAGACCGATCCGCGCGACGCCGCTCCACGAGAAGCCTTCCTTGCCGACGGCGACAAGGTAGCGCATCGCCTTGCCACGGCCGAGCACCTGATAAAGAGCCCGTTCCGAGGTTCTGATGATGATTGTGCCGGGTTTCTCGCGCGACGAGAAATCGACGACCTCGCGGCCTTGGTAGGCAGGTTTAGCTTTCTTGCGCGTTATCCTTTTGGCCTTGGGTCTCTGGGCCTTCGCGACACGGCGCTTGCGCCGCCGCCTCCGGCGCACACGCGCCTCGACATCCTCGACCGCACCAAAGCCAGCCACTGCCAGCCCCAACAGCAAACTTACAAACGCCCGGCGCTTCATAGCCCCCTACCCCCCAGTTGCGGACAGCGCACCCTAGCCGCCAACAGCACAAAATCAAATCACAGGCTGTTGAATTTCACAAGACGATAACTTTCGTGCCGATTCTGACACTGTCGTAGAGTTCGACGACCTCCTCGTTCAGCATGCGGATGCACCCGGAAGACGCCGCCGTGCCGATGGATTTCGGCTCGTTGGTGCCGTGAATACGGAACAGCGTGTCGCGCCCGCCGGCATAGAGATACATAGCCCTTGCACCAAGCGGATTCTTCGGCCCGCCGGGCATGCCATGCCGCCACTTCTCGAGCTCCGGCTTGCGTTTGATCATGTTGGCAGGCGGCGTCCAGGACGGCCATTCCACCTTGCGGCCGATCTTGGCGATGCCAGCCCAGGAGTAACCCTCCTTGCCCACCGCAATGCCATAGCGGATTGCCGTCTGGCTATCGAGCACATGATAGAGCGCCCGCGCATCGGTATCGATGATGATGGTGCCCGGACGCTCGGGGGTTTCGAAATAGACAACCTCCGCACCGCGATAACCGGCGGCGGCGGGCTGGGTCAGTGCAATCCCCATCGCCCCGGCCAGAAACACCCGCCGTGAGAAATATCTGTCCAACTTCGCAACTCACCCGACCGCTGCTCTTGATTGTCAGCGAGCCCTTCTATCTTAGCGCCGCAATTGCCGGCTTCAAGGCCCTGATTGCGGGGTGACGTAACAATCTGTGTGTCAGTGGAAAGAGGTACTCTCTCCAAGGCCGACCAAAGCCTTGCGCAGGATTCGGCTAAAGATTTTTTCGGAGCGGGTCTTGGGCAGGCCGGGCGCGAACTGAATGTTGTCAGGTGTTACGAGCGGGCCGATTTCCTAGCGCACGTGGGCGACGAGTTCCTTGCGGAGATCGTCTGTATTCTGCTTGCCCGCCAATAGCGTCCCACAGCAGTAAATGTCCTGCCCCTTGAGGTCGTGCGGATAGCCGCCGCTGCTTCCCTGCGGAACAATTTTCTTCGCCGCGAGTTGTAAGGGCACGAGGCTGGCGGTGGCTCGTCTCAGGATTAATTATACCTTGAAGGAGGACACTATGACAAATGCGTGGAAATATCTGGTAGTTGCTTTGGGCGTCGTAGCGCTGCCGGCAGCGCCAAGCTTTGCCGCGATGACGGCAGACCAGTGCACCGCACTGTTCACCAAATCGGACACCAACAACGATGGCTCCCTGGGCGGCGACGAGGGCGTCAAGTTCGAGGAAGCGATGAAGAAGACTGACGTCGAGATTAAGGATGCGGCCATCGTCAACAAGGACGAGTTCATGAAATCCTGCGAGACCGGAACCTTCGACGGCATGGAAATGTAGCCGAACCGGTGCGTTCCGCCCGCGGTTTTCCAGCCACGGACGGAGCACGGTGTTCTGAACTACGTTTTCTTGTTCTGACGGTTCGCCACCAGATCGTCCACGACCGCCGGATCGGCGAGCGTTGACGTGTCCCCCAGCGCGCCGAAATCGTCTTCGGCGATCTTACGCAGGATGCGGCGCATGATCTTGCCGGAGCGGGTCTTGGGCAGGCCGGGGGCGAATTGGATTTTGTCCGGGCTCGCCAGCGGGCCGATTTCCTTGCGCACGTGATTGATGAGCTCTTTCTTGAGATCGTCCGTGCTCTGCTCGCCCGCCATCAACGTCACATAGCAATAGATGCCCTGGCCCTTGATGTCGTGGGGGTAACCCACCACCGCGGCTTCCGAGACCTGCGGATGTGAGACCAGCGCCGATTCCACTTCCGCCGTGCCGAGCCGGTGGCCGGACACGTTGATCACGTCGTCCACGCGGCCAGTGATCCAATAATAGCCGTCCTCGTCGCGGCGGCATCCGTCGCCGGTGAAGTACATGCCTTTGTAGGCGGAGAAGTAGGTCTGCACGAACCGGTCATGATCGCCATAGACGGTGCGCATCTGGCCCGGCCATGAATCGAGGATAACGAGATTGCCGGAGGCAGCGCCATCGAGAATCGTTCCCTTGTCATCCACCAATGCCGGCTGGCAGCCGAAGAAAGGCCGCGTGGCCGAGCCGGGCTTGAGCTTGGTGGCGCCGGGAAGCGGCGTGATCAAGATGCCGCCGGTTTCCGTCTGCCACCAGGTATCGACGATCGGGCAGCGGTGATCGCCGACGACACGATGATACCATTCCCACGCCTCCGGATTGATCGGCTCGCCGACCGAGCCCAGGAGCTTGAGTGACTTGCGCGAAGTCTTCTTCACTGGCTCTTCGCCAGCTCCCATGAGCGCGCGGATGGCGGTGGGCGCGGTATAGAAGGTATTGACCTGATGCTTGTCGATCACCTCCCAGAAGCGGGAGTTGGTGGGATAGTTCGGAACGCCCTCGAACATCAGCGTGGTCGCGCCATTGGCGAGCGGGCCGTAGACGATGTAGCTGTGGCCCGTGACCCAGCCCACATCCGCCGTGCACCAGTAGATGTCGCCGTCGTGATAATCGAAGACATATTGATGCGTCATCGCGGCATAGACGAGATAGCCGCCCGTTGTGTGCAGGACGCCTTTGGGCTTACCGGTGGAGCCTGAGGTGTAGAGAATGAAGAGCGGATCCTCGGCGTTCATCTTCTCCGGTTTGCAGTCGGCGGAGACGTGCTTTAGTTCCTCGTGATACCAGAGATCGCGCGCGTCATCGAAAGGCACGTTGCCGCCGGTGCGGCGGACAACAAGTACCTTTTCGTTGCCGGCGCATTTCTTCAGCGCTTCATCGGTGTTCACTTTGAGCGGAATCTTCTTGCCGCCGCGCAAGCCCTCGTCCGCCGTGATCACGAACTTCGAGTCGCAATCGTTGATGCGCCCCGCAAGTGACTCAGGCGAGAAGCCGCCGAACACGATGGAATGCACCGCGCCAATGCGCGTGCAGGCCAGCATCGCATAGGCCGCCTCCGGGATCATCGGCAAATAGATGGTGACGCGATCACCCTTCTTCACGCCGTTGCGCTTCAGGATATTTCCGAACTTGCACACCGCTGCATGAAGCTCGGCGTAGGTGATCTTTTTGTCGTCGTACGGGTTGTCGCCTTCCCAGATGATGGCGGTCTGGTTCGCGCGCTTCTTTAGATGCCGGTCGATGCAGTTCTGGGAAACGTTCAAAATGCCGTCCTCGAACCACTTGATCGACACGTTGGGAAAAGCGTAGCTCGTGTTCTTGATCTTCTTCGGCTGCTTGAACCAGTCGAGCCGCTTGGCGTGCTTTCCCCAGAACTTCGCCGGATCTTTGACCGACTCGGCATACATCTTCTTGTAAGCAGCATCGTCCACTAACGCGCGCTTCTTCCACGACGCCGTCACGGCATAGACATGAGTTTCGGACATTGGCGCATACCTCCCAGACTGGCCGGATTTCTTGGTCTTATCGGCTGGCCCGTCTATAGCCTGCAATCAGACTCCTGTCTAAGACGGCTCGGGGAGATCCTTGGGCCGGTCGGCCAGGACGAAGCGCGGCCCTTTGCCTAGGCGGGCGGCGCGGTCCTCCGGGTTGTAGAGCGCGCATTTCGCGAGCGACAGGCAGCCGCAGCCGATGCAGCCATCCAGATTGCCGCGCAGGCGGATCATGGTGGCGATGCGTGCATCGAGGTCCTGACGGATGTGTTTGGCCAAAGCGGCCCAGTCCCTCTTGTTCGGCGCGCGCTTCTCCGGCAGCGCGTCCAGCATCCGAGCGATGTCGCGGATGGGAAAACCAAGCTGTTGGGCGATCATGACGAAGGAGAGGCGGCGGATATCGGCCCTGAGAAACCGCCGCTGTCCGCCCCGGTTCCGTTCGGGATGCACGAGTTTCTTGGCCTCGTAGAAGCGGATGGCCGAAACCGAAAGGCCGGTGCGCACCGCCAACTGGCCAATTGAAATGATTTCGTTTCCGCGCATGGCTCACACCCCAAGAAAGTTCTTGACCTCAACTATAGTTGAGGCCGCACAAGGAGGAAAGACCGCAAGGAGAATGACCATGGCTGGAATGCTGGAGCATGTGAACATCACCGTATCGGACCCGGAAGCCACCGCGCGCTGGCTACGGGATGTCTTCGGCTGGAAACTGCGCTGGAAGGGAACCGCCATCCATGGCGGAACGACGTTTCATGTCGGGAACGAAACGTCCTATCTGGCGATCTATTCGCGCGGAGGAGCGGCGAAGCGCTTCGAGAACGACTACCGGACCGTCGGCGGACTGAACCATGTCGGCATCGCCGTCGAAGACCTCGACGCCATCGAGCAAAGGGTTTTGCAGCATGGTTTCCAAACCCATTCCCATGCGGATTACGAGCCCGGGCGAAGGTTCTATTTCAACGACGGCGATGGAATAGAGTTCGAGGTTGTCAGTTACGCGAAAAAAGCAGCATGACCGCCGTTTCCTTGCCAGGCAGCGGCGCAAACGAGTTCCACTGCAACGCTGGTTTTGCTACTCACCACACGATGGCTTCACCTCGCCACTTCGCCTGGTTCATCGCCCTCGGACTGTTCTGGGGCGCCTCGCCCAGCTTTTACAAGCATCTGGCCGATGTCCGGGTGCCAGTCAGCCATACGATTTTCCTGACCGGCCTCGGCGTCGGGCTGGCGATGTGGCTGATCGCCGCCAAACGCTCCGGCGCTTGGGGCATGCCCTGGACCACGCTGCGTTATGGGGCCATCTGCGCTTTCCTGATGAACATACCCTTTGGCTTCAACCTGTTCCTCGCGGGCCACGTACCGCCCACGGAACTGGCGATTGTCATCACCACGTCGCCGTTCTTCGCCTACATGGTGGCGCTGGCGACGGGTTGGGAAAATGCCGCGCCACGGAGATTGATGGCCATCGCGGTAGGTTTTGCCTCAACCCTCGTGCTGATCCTGTCGCGCGAGGGAATGCTCTCCGGGAAGATGTCGTGGTGGCTCATCGCCTCGTTCTCGATCCCCATTCTCTACAGCGCTTATAACAACTTCGCCGCCCGCGCCTGGCCGAAAGGCGCCGATACGCTCCAGGTTGGAGCAGCGGAAAGTGTGTGGTCGGGACTCTTCGCCGTACCTTTCATCCTGTTTCTCGAGCCCTTCGGCGCGCCGGAATACGCTCCGCTCGCCGCGTACTGGATTCTGATCGCGGCCATCGTGATGTGGATCGTGGAGCGCATCGCATATTTCACGCTGATCCGCGATATGGGTGCTGTCTACACCGTGCAGGCGACCTATGTGGCAACGCCTGCCGCGGTGATCATCGCAGTCATGTTCTTCGGCGGTGGCAGCGACATCTGGCTGTGGACGTCGCTGGCGCTTCTTATGCTGGCCCTGTGGCTCAACAACTCAGGCCGCGGCAGACCCGTTCCACCAGCCGAGAACAGCACCCTGCAGCAGAAATACGCCGAGCCAATGGCCGCAATCGATCGCAGTTAGACTCCACGGCATGCGGCTGAACCGGTGATTCACAATCTGGGTCGTGACCACGAATGCCAGCCATACGAAGAAACCAGTGATGAGTCCGCCCTTAAGTGTTGCCGCACCCAAATGAACGATGAGCCCACCGAGAAAGTAAGCCATCACAAGCTGCATCAATAGAGTGAGCACATAGGGCACGGGATCCTGCTTGCCGCCGGGCATCAGGTCCGCCTCGGTCTTGCCGATTGCCGCCATCCACTGCTTGCCGAGCGACATGTACCACGCCGCGCCGAATGCGAATGCAACGATTGCGGCAACGATAACGGATAGATAGTTGACGGTTATTCCGGTCATGGTTTCCCTCTCTTTGTGGAAGCGTGAGTATTACACATTGCGAGCCTCCACACAGCAGCTCGCTTGATTTCCGCATCTTCCAGATCGCGCGACACGGGCACGGAGTATTCCGCGATCTTCTCGAGCCTCTCCTTCGGCAGATAGCTGCGGCCGGGATCGCCGATCAGCACTTGTGTGCCTTGCAGTTCCGCCATCTCCAGCCATTCCAGGCAACGCGCCGCCAAAGACTTCTCATAGAAGAGATCGCCCACGAGGATGACATCGGAGGGCGGCGGATCGCTTTCCAGCAAATCGCGCGGCGTCGCTTCGACACGCACATTGTTGAGTGCCGCATTGATTGCGATGGCAGCTACGGAGAAGCTGTCGATATCGGCGGCGAGGACCGAAGAAGCTCCCGCCTTCATTGCCGCAATCGCGACGAGTCCCGATCCCGACGCCAAATCGATCACGGACTTGTCTTCGACGATGCCGCGATTGTCGAGCACATAGCGCGCCAGCGCTTGCCCACCGGCCCACGCAAAAGCCCAGAACGGCGGCGGCAGGCCGATTTCGCCCAGGTCCTCTTCCGTCTTCTGCCAGATCGGCGGCGCCTCATGCGCCAGATGCAGCGTCACTTCCGGCACAAGCGGCGGCGATAAGAGTGATGTATGCGAGCGGATGAATTCCCGCCGGTCAATCGCAATAGTCACGCGAGTTTCGGCGGCAGCTTCACGCTTCCCATGTCGCAGATGATCTTCCACTCGTCAGCGGTCACCGGCTGCACCGAGAGCCTTGAATTTTTGACCAGCACCATGTCTTTCAGCTTAGCGTTCTTCTTGATGTCGTCGAGCGCGACAGGCTTCGGCACATCGATGAGCGCGCGGATATCGACACATTCCCACGCCGGTTCCTTTGCGGTCGAATCCGGATGAGCGGTTTCGCTCACCTCGACGATGCCGACAATCGCCTTGCTCTCGCCGGAATGATAGAAGAAACCCTTGTCGCCCAACTTCATCGCCCGCATGTTGTTGCGTGCCTGATAGTTGCGCACTCCGGTCCACTCTTCGCCAGCCTTGCCCTTGGCCTTCTGGCTTTCCCAAGACCAAGTGTCGGGTTCCGATTTGAACAGCCAATACGCCATCACTTCGCCTCCGGATTCTTGAAAACCCATTTCCATGGCCGGATATCGACCGACTCAAACAGCCCCGCCTTGGCATAAGGATCGGCGGAGGCGATATGTTCGGCCACTGCGCGGTCATCGGCGTCGATGATAACCAGGCTGCCAATCGGCGAATCCTTCTCATCGGTGAATGGGCCCGCCGCCTTCAGCGCGCCGCCCAGCCCTTCGAGGAACTTCAGATGCTCCGGGCGCACCTCCAAACGTAGATTCAAATGATCCGGTTTGTCCGTGCAGATCAACGCAAACAGCATCGCTCCTCCTCACTCTCCTTCCAGGCCAGCCCGCCGCGCCAGCAGTTTTTCGATCTCCGCTTCGGGATCCGAGCCATCATCGACGATTGCGCGAATGGCTGCAACAATTGGCATGTCAATGCCAAGGCCTCGCGCCTTGCGATGCGCGATCCCCGCCGTATATGCCCCTTCCACAACGCCTTTGGAAGCGGCGAGTGCGGCGCTGACTCCCGCACCCCCGCCAATGGCGAGGCCGAATGCGTGATTTCGCGACTT
>JBJXGL010000297.1:0-2535 GCA_046160365.1 Aestuariivirga sp.
ACGAGGTAGTAGGGATCGACGGCGATGCAGTGGCCGCCGACGAGGCCGGGGCGGTAGTGATGGAAGTTCCACTTCGAGCCCGCCGCCGCGATCACGTCGCTCGCCTGAATGCCCATCTTGTCGAACAGCGTCATCATCTGATTCATCAGCGCGATGTTCACGTCGCGCTGGGTGTTTTCCAGAATTTTCGCCGCTTCGGCGACGCGGATCGATGAGGCCTTGAAGAGCCCGGCCTTGACGACGCGCGAGTAGAGCTTCTCGAGGAAGTCCGCGACCGCGGGCGTCGAACCGGCCACGATCTTCTTGATGTCGGGCAGCTTGCGTGTCGGGTCCGCGGGATTGATCCGTTCCGGCGAATAACCGAGAAAGAATTCGATTCCTTCCTTGAAGCCCGAGACCTGTTCGATGATCGGCAGGCACTTGTCTTCCGTGGTGCCGGGATCGACGGTGCTCTCGAACACCACGACCGTGCCCCTGCGAATGTGCGAGCCAATGGTGCGAGACGCCGCGAGCAGGGGGCTGTAGTCCGGGCGGTTATGCGAATTGACCGGAGTCGGCACGCAAACGACGATCACGTCCGCGTTGCTAAGCTGATGCGGATCGGTGGTGAACTCGATGTCCACGCCCTTCAACTCTTGCGGCATCACTTCGCCGGTCATATCGACGCCGCTGCGCAGTTCCTCGACCTTCTGCACATTGATTTCGAAACCAATGGCGCGCGAATTGGCGGAGAAGCCGACGGCAAGCGGAAGGCCAACATAACCCAGCCCAATAACCGCGACGCGCGCTGTTTCTGGATTTGGAAAGGACGGCGGTTCGTCGTCCAGCAGCCTCAAATGATCGGTGTAGTTCTCCGCGCCCGTTCCGGCGTGCAAGTTCAATGCGCTTTTCATCGCCTACCCCATTTCCCTGGTTGCGGCGGACAGTAGCCGCGCCGCTTCATCGCTAGGTAAAGACTCATGGTAAACCGGCAACGGGGTTAAGCGAGGGTTTCCAGGCAAGGAGCTAGCGGCACTTCGTTAACGCGGGGGAAACCAATCCGCTCTAGTTTTCTTGACGGTCCGCCTGCCCAAGGCGGGCAGTGTGTGTGCGTGTGCGGTAATGCTTTCCCTGGTCGTCGTCGAATGGCTGTTCGCCATCCTCGTGCTCATTGTGTTCGCGAACCGGTATGTGGCCGGTTCTCTTTTGCGCCTGGCCGACCGGCGCAGCAGGCCTGATTACGCCCGCGAACCGGCCGATTGGCCGAGCGTCACCATCATCATTCCGGTCTTCAACGAAGGCGCGCATGTGCGGCGCGCGGCGGCGTCCTTCGACGCCATCGACTACCCGCGCGACAAGCTGCAGATCGGCTTCGTTGACGATCAGTCCACGGACGATACCTATGAACATCTGCTGGCCGTCGCCGAGCAATATCCGTGGATGCGGGTCGAGCAGAACCCGGTCAACATGGGCAAGCGGCTTGGCATCAAGAACGCCGTGCTCCGGGCGGATACCGAACTGATCCTCTCCGTCGACTCCGATGTCGTGGTCGAAAGCAGCGCGCTTAAAGAACTTGTTAAGCATATGATCGAAACGCGCGCGGACGCGGTGGGCGGCTGCGTGTTCGTGTCGAACGCGAACGACAACTGGCTCACTCGCATGCAAGCCGTCAAATACTGGATCGGCTATCAGTTCCTGAAGAATCTCGAAAATGCCTTCAGCCATGTGATGTGCCTTTCGGGCTGCCTGACGCTCTACACGCGCAAGGCTCTGCTCGATGTCGACCGCCATCTCGACAAGCGCAGCTTCCTGGGCGACGAGATCAAATATGGAGAGGATCGTTTTCTCACCCGCAAGCTGGTGGAGGCGGGCGCCAGCACGAGGCTCTGCTTCACAGCGCGCTGTTTCACCAAGGCGCCGGTGACGATGCACCACTATGTAAGCCAGCAGTTGCGCTGGCGGCGGTCCAACACCATCGACTTCATCACGGCACTTCCGCAACTCAGCCGTTTTCATCCGGTGGTGCTGGTTCACTATATCTCGATCGCGATGCTGCTGCTGTTCTATCCGCTGTTTCTGGCCAGCCAGTTCTCCCGGCTCGGCTTCATGCTGCCGATGCTCGAGCATTCGCTGCTGGTCACCGTCTTCGCGCTCGCCTACGACATGAATAAGCGCAAGCTGCCCGATTTCGCACGCACATCCGGAATCTGGTTCCTCGCGATGGCCTTCGTATTCCCCGTCATGTACATCACGCTGACGCCGCTTGCGATTGCAACGCTTGGCACTTCGTCGTGGGAAACGCGTGGCCATGGCAAGAAGCCCAAACCGCATCTGGTGAGGGCCTAGCAGCCTATGACGGCGGCGTCATTGAATCTGGAGCAAAACGCGCCCAATGCGAAGCGTGTGCTGTATATCGGCACATCGCCCGTCGAAAGCGAGGCGATGCTCAAGTCGTCGGGCAGCGAGCACCAGTTCAAGGTGGCGAACGGCGTCGCTGACGCGCTGGCGCTGGTCACGCGGGTTGCCTTCGATGCGGTGATCGTCGACCAGGGCGAC